>JAYUSV010000307.1:0-5335 GCA_043755495.1 Synechococcales cyanobacterium | reverse complement strand
TTGCGTAGTTTTGCCCCAATTGACTTTTCTTACCTTAAATTGGAACAGAGGTTTTAGGATTACCATTTTCGATCTAATCCAGCCAAATATAATTTATGCTTGCAGGACTGTTTACCATCCAGACGGTGGAAAAATTGCCGCAGCTTTGGCGGCAGATGGCTGCCACGGTTGGTGGCGGGACGGTACTGTCTGGAAATGAGTTGCCTTTGCCTAAGACCACTAAGTTCGGCTGGCCAGCCGCTGATGATCCCAGTATTGACTCTCTACATAACGGAGTTGAAAGTCTTGTGGGCTTGGCCTACGATGATTTTTTATTGTTGGTAAGCACCGAGTTTTCGGCTTGTTTAGGCATTCAATATGTGGGAGAAAAATATCGGTTGAATTTGACTTTTCAGCCTAGTGTTATCAAGCAATTCTTGGCTGGTTTGGTTCACACTTTGCCGATCGATCATCCCTGGAGCTGCAATATTTCGGACTGGCAATCGAAGCTCCAGCCCAACAGTGACCACTGGCAGAGTCATTTTACGCTACGACTGATCCAAACCATGTCTAGCCTAGATGCAGCAGTGGTTTGTGACCCATTACAAATGGCTCTGAGTCAGCAAATTAGCGAGGAAAAACTGCTGTATGAAGTAGTTACTCAAATTCGCCAAAGTCTAGACCTAGGCGAGATTTTAAAAACCTCGATCGATAAGGTACAAAGCTATTTACAGGTCGATCGGCTGGTGATTTATCAGTTTAAGGCCAAAAGTAGCAGTGCTGATAGCATTTTAGAAAGATCTGGTAGTGTGGTCTGCGAGGCGTTATTAGATGATTCGATTCCTTCAGCTTTGCATTTTCGGGAGTCTCCGGGCTGTTTTTCGGATATGCAGCAGTGGTATAAGTATGAGAGTGGTCATATCCAATCTATTGCTGATGTGCAGGAAACATATCGCGATCATCTATGTTTTGCCGAACAGATGAATCGGCTAGAAATTCGCTCCAAGTTAGTGGTGCCGATCGTGGTGCGAGGCAAGTTGTGGGGGTTATTAATTGCCAACGACTGTCATCATCCTTATCAATGGCAAGACTGGCAACAAAATTTGCTGCAAAAAGTGGCTGAGCATCTAGAAATTGCTATTTATCAAGCCGAAATCCATGCTCAGCTCCAACAGCAAAAAAACACCTTGGAAGAACAAGTCAATCGCCAAGTACGAGAACTGCGTGATGCTTTAGTGGCATCTCAAGCGGCCAGTGAGGCCAAAACAGAGTTTTTGGCAGTGTTGAGTCATGAGCTACGCACGCCTTTAACTAGTATTTTAGGGCTGTCTTATACCCTGTTAAATTTGTTGAATACTAATTTAGATGCTCGCCAAAAAAGCTATTTACAAACAATTAAGCACAGCGGCGATCATTTGCTAGAGCTAATTGAAGATATGTTGGAAGTCTCTAAATTAGAGGCCGGTAGAGCAGTATTGAAGGTGAGTGAATTTTCGGTGCTGAAGGCGCTCCAACAGTCGGTACAAATTTTACAGCCCCGGGCCGATCAGCAGCAGATAACTTTACAGCTTCAGATTATGGAAGGCGAAAAAGACATCAGCCAAGATCCTAGTCAAGACATTCGTTTTCGGGGTGATCTGAAGCGAATAAAGCAAGTTTTGATCAATTTGTTGACTAATGCAATCAAGTTTACCGAAGAATCTGGTGAAGTAGTTTTGCGGGCTTGGCGAGAGTTTGATTACTTGGTATTGCAGGTAGAAGATAACGGTATTGGTATTGAACAAGACCGGATTCCACTGATTTTTCAGAAGTTTCAGCAGCTCGATTCTACTCTCGATCGAGAGTATGAAGGCATGGGCTTAGGGTTGGCGTTAACCAAGCAAATTGTGGAACTGCATGGAGGCTGGGTGGAGGTAGAATCTGAGCCAGGAGATGGTTCTACTTTTACGGTTTGGTTGGCAGCGCAGACCTTGAAACCAGTAAAAAATAAGACTCAAGAAGCTGCTAAGGCGATCGAAGCTAGAGAAGATCAAGATAAGCAGCCAAATAAAACAATCATGGTAGTAGAAGATAATCAAGCTGCTAGTAGTTTGATTTCGGATTTACTGACAGCTTCTAGTTATCAAGTGGTTTCGATCACCGAAACTTCGGTTGCCCATAAGCAAATTGAGCTGTGGCAACCAGATTTAGTAATTATCGATCAACAAATTGGCGAAGAACATACCAATCAAATTTTGCGCTATTTACATAATTTACGCCAAAGTCAACATATTCGATATTTGTTGATCGCTACTTCTGGTCAGCTCAGCAGCAAAGAACAGGTAATGGAAGTCGATCGACTATTATGGGATCGAATTCAGCCAGAGCCATTACTAGCAAAAATCGCTCGTGTGCTTAGATAGTTATATTTAAGTGGAAAAGTAGAATCACCAGTGATATCAATATCACCTGAAATCTATGCTGAGAGGTAGATATGCCTTCTAGTCCGACCTAATTTGCCAATGAGAATGTGAAGATTTACTTGGAATTTTCATTTCAGCTTCGCGTTTTCATTTAATCTGTTTCTGACAATACATGCATTTTTGATGATTTTCAAAAAGTTAAAGCATTTTGTCTAAAACACAGCTTAATATCTCAGGAATTATTAAATATGGTTAGTACTTTTGCGATCGAACCAGTTTTTTTGTCGTCAGATGATGACAGTATGGATATTGAATCATTGATTAATACCATCTACCGTCAAGTATTGGGAAACGCTTACGTGATGGAGAGTGAAAGGTTAGTTGTGCCTGAATCTCAGCTTAAATCTAAAGAGATAAGCGTGCGAGAATTTGTGCGCCGAGTAGCTAAATCTGAACTCTATCGATCGAGGTTTTTTGATAACTGCTACCGCTATCGGGCGATCGAACTAAATTTCAAGCATTTATTGGGCAGAGCACCAGCCAACTTCGACGAAATGCGCGCTCATAGCAACATTCTCGATCGGGGCGGCCATGATGCTGAAATAGATAGCTATTTAGACAGTGAAGAATACCAAGAAGCCTTTGGTGAAATAGTAGTGCCTTTTGAGCGTGGAACCACTACTCAGCCTGGTTTATCGATGCAGTCTATTACCAATACCCGCACCTTGCAGCGTGGTGCAGCAGGCAGCGATAAAGAAATCACCACCGACAATAGACCTAAGTTACAAAAGGTGTTGATTGGCAACTCGGTGAAGCCTGTCTTTACAGATGTGGGAGCAATGCTTGCCGATTTGTTTAAGCAATCTGTGGTGGTTAAACCAGCTTATGTGCCACAACCCATTCAGCCGGTAACTCAAAGAGCTAATGACCCCAATGCCGCAATACAGGCACAGCTTGAGGCTTTGCGTCCGATGGCTAATATGGGGTCTGCAATGGTATCTAAGGGCAGCTCGCCTGCTACTGGTGAAGATAGTCTTTCTGCGCAGTTGGCCGAAGCCCGAGCATTAGCGGGTATTGCAGAGTATCGCTTGAACAAGTGGCGGAGCCGATCGTATTAACTAGATTTTTTGATATTCTTTTTCGCCGACCAGTTGGTAAGGGTAAGGAAAAGCCCGATCGAACGCTTGCCCCAATTCCACCAAATCCTGGTCGGCGATTTCTTTCCAGCCCGATCGATCGTGCCAATAAATCACGCACGTCAACAGCTCCGGCTGTTCGGCGCTTACCCAAATCTCCTTGCGATCGAAAGCCGGATACTTAGCTAATCCAGCAGTCCAGATTAACCGATCAGCTTCAATAAAAGCAGCTTGCTGCTCAGGAGCCACCAAAAATTCTAAAATTTCAACAAAACTGTTAGGCTGTTTCATGTATTAAAGCTTAATTCTACCGATGCAGTTTGCCCAACGCCTTCGCCCGCTTCAGTCCAATGTTTTTGCCGATATGGATACCGCCAAAGCTCAAGCGCGGGCATCTGGACAATCAATTATCGACCTTTCTTTGGGTTCCTCCGATTTACCGACGGCTCCCCATATTACTCAGGCGATTGCCAATGCTCTGCAAGATCCTAGCACTCATGGCTACTTGCTGTTTAATGGCACCAAAGATTTTCGGGTGGCGGTGGCGCAGTGGTACGAGGCCAAGTATGGAGTCTCGATCGACCCCCATACCGAAGTACTGCCGCTGATCGGTTCCCAAGAAGGTACTGCTCATTTGCCCTTGGCAATTTTAGAGCCGGGAGACTATGCGCTGTTATTAGATCCGGGCTATCCTTCTCACGCCGGGGGTGTGCATTTAGCTGGTGGCCAGATTCACCCCATGCCGATTTCGATCGAGAATAATTTTTTGCCGGTGTTTGCCGATATTCCGGCTGAGGTGCTGGCCAAAGCCAAGATGATGGTGCTTAGCTATCCTCATAATCCGACGGCGGCTACTGCTCCTTTGAGCTTTTTTCAGGAGGCAGTGGAATTCTGCAACCAGCACAATTTGGTATTGGTTCACGATTTTCCTTACGGCGATCTGGTGTTTGATGGCCAGCAGATGCCTTCAGTGTTACAGGCCGATCGGGGCAAGACTTGTTCGATCGAGTTTTTTACTATGTCTAAGTCATACAATATGGGCGGTTTTCGGGTTGGTTATGCGGTGGGGAACAAAGAGTTAATTGTAGCTTTACGTCAAATTAAGGCGGCGGTAGATTTCAATCAATATGTGGGGATTCTGCATGGGGCGGTGGCGGCGCTGACGGGCGATCAAACTACGGTTAGTAAGACTGTAGCGACTTTCCAGGAGCGGCGAGATGTGTTTGTGGCGGCGTTGGCTGAGATTGGCTGGCAGGTGCCCAATCCCTCGGCCACGATGTATATTTGGGCGAAGTTGCCGCAGCAGTGGAGTAAGGATTCGATCGGGTTTTGTAAGTCTTTGGTGGCAGCGACTGGGGTGGCGGCTTCGCCCGGGGTGGGTTTTGGGGGCGCAGGGGAAGGCTATGTGCGCTTTGCTTTGGTACATCCGCCGGAGGTGTTGAGGGTGGCGGTCGATCGAATTGATAAGTTTCTACGTATCGTTTAGGTTTGGAAACTTAATTTTACAACTGGTTTCGGGTGGCCATGATCCAAGATACGCAAAGATCAATTCAGACTGATTCGGTAGTAGGATTAAAGCTTTCACCGCCCGAGCTTCAACTTGTTTCATCATATCTCCGTCCTCGCCACCGAAATCATTGAGGGACTGCAATTGCATCCTAACGGCTGTTACTTAGATGCTACCCTGGGCGGTGGTGGTCATAGTGAGCTAATTTTGCAGGCCGCTCCAGATGTGCGGCTAGTGGGCATCGATCGAGACCAACAGGCCATCGATGCTACCAAAGAAAGACTAGCAGCCTACGGCCACGTCTAAGTGAA
>JAYUSV010000306.1:0-5343 GCA_043755495.1 Synechococcales cyanobacterium | reverse complement strand
AATCTAGCCTCCGGCATTTGTTATGTTCAGGGCTGATCGACTTTCCCTTACAGAGTCCGAGCCGAAAACTCCGACTTGACATTAAGTACATTTCTACTCTAGAATTGAAATAGGAGCAACAGTAAATGTAGAGGCAAGTGATGTCTGAAGAAAGATTCGATCGACTAGAAGCTCAAATTAGCCAAGTACTACAGGTCGTGATTGGTCTTGATCATCGCGTGACGGGATTAGAGAACCGCATGACGGGATTAGAGAACCGCGTGACGGGACTAGAGAACCGCATGGATGAGTTTGAAAATCGGATGAATGATCGGATCATCGGATTAGAAAACCGGATGAATGGTCGGATCATCGGATTAGAAAACCGGATGAATGATCGAATGAGTGTCTTAGAAACCACCCTTTCGGCAACTATGCGCGGCGGCTTCAATTCGCTCAGAGCAACGGTCAACGATATCGACATGGATCTAGCCAAAGTCGAACAAAGAGCCGAAGACAACGCCAGGAAATTTCGCAGGCTGAATCAGCGGATCATGCATCTAGAAGGCCGCACCGAAGAAAATCAAGATGGAGAATAACATTGAGATTAGCAATTCAAACTACCGACTTTGCTTAGATCCCATAACTTGCTAGACTGATACAGCAGTTCTGTATCAATCTTTATGACTTCTACCACCCCCCAACTGCTGATTATCGACGGTCACTCCCTGGCTTTCCGTGCCTTTCATGCCCACGCCAAAAAAGACGGCGGTTTGAAGACAGCGAACGGCATTCCTACCAGCATTTGTTTTGGGTTTCTGAAATCTTTACTAGAAGTCATTAGCAGTCAACAGCCCCAACATTTAGCCGTAGCCTTCGATTTGGCTGCACCCACCTTTCGCCACGAAGCCGATGTCAATTACAAAGCCGATCGGGTAGAAACCCCTGAAGATTTCATTGTCGATATTCAAAACCTCTATCGACTGCTGGCGGCTTTAAAAATTCCGATGATCACCGCCCCCGGTTATGAAGCCGATGATGTGTTGGGTACTCTAGCAACTCAAGCCAGCTCAGCCGGTTATCAGGTCAAAATTCTCTCTGGCGATCGAGATTTATTTCAGCTAGTCAATGATACCGGAAAAGTCAGCGTTCTCTATCTTTCTAGCAACCCCTACCAACGCAGCAGCGGCAGCTTCCGTGATTTTGATGAAGCCGCAGTCATGGAAAAAATGTCGGTGCGTCCCGACCAAATCATTGATTACAAAGCTCTCTGCGGTGATAAGTCAGACTGTATTCCAGGGGTGAAGGGCATAGGTGACAAAACCGCGATCGATCTGCTCAAGCAATTCAATACCTTAGCTGGGGTTTATGAATCGATCGAAAAAGTACCAGGATCTAAACAAGTCAAACTCAAAGAAGGTCGGGAAGATGCCATTCACTCCCAGTTTTTAGCTAAAATCATCACCGATATCCCCTTGGGAGTCGAGATCGCCAGCACCGTCATGCAGGGCTTTGATATCAACGAAGTAATGCCGATTTTGCGGGAACTAGAGCTGCAAAGATTCCTCAAAACGATCGACAGCATTCATCAAACCTTAGGTGGTGAACCCGAGCCAGAAAACAACGATGATATGTGGTTTTTCGATGAAGGCTCACCAGTATCTAGCACGCAATCTCTAGTCCTATCAGTTCGGATCATCCAAACGGTAGAGCAGTTGCAAGAATTAGTCAAAATCTTAGATCAACAGCATGATATTCCAGTAGCTTGGGACACTGAAACCACCGCCTTGATCGCTAGAGATGCCCAACTAGTTGGTATCGGCTGTTGCTGGGGTAATGACATCGTTGATGTGGCCTATATCCCCCTCCTACATACCAGCGGTGAAACATTAAAGTTAGAGGTGGTCTGGCAACATCTGCGACCAATTTTAGAAAGCCACTCTCATCCTAAGGTATTGCAAAATGCTAAGTTCGATCGACTAATCCTGCGGCATCAAGGCATTGAGTTAGCCGGAGTTGTCGCTGATACTATGTTAATGAGCTATGCCCTAGATCCTGACCAAACCCATAATCTCACCGATCTAGCGAAACGCTATCTCAGTATTGAATCTACTAGCTACGCCGACCTAGTTCCCAAAGGTCAAACCATCAGTGATATTGCTATTCCTGCTGTGGCTCAATACTGCGGCATGGATGTGTATGCGACCCGAGGGGTGTATTTAGAATTACTAGCGGAGTTGACTGCCGAGCCAACATTGTTGAATTTGTGGAAGTCGATCGAGCAACCACTAGAACCAGTCCTGGCCGATATGGAAGATCTAGGAATTCGTATTGATGTGGATTACTTGGCTGAGCTATCGGCACAGTTACAGGGAACTTTAGCCACCATTGAAGAAGATGCTTACCAAGCTGCCGACAGTACCTTTAATTTGGCTTCTCCTAAGCAAATGGCTGAATTATTGTTCGATCGGCTATCCTTGCCCACCAAAGGTATTCGTAAAACCAAAACAGGTTACTCCACCGATGTAAACACCTTAGAAAAACTCCAAGGTCAACATCCAGTAGTCGATCTCATTTTGAAACATCGCACTCTTTCTAAGCTGAAATCTACTTACACTGATGCTTTACCCAAACTAGTTCAGTCCCAAACTGGCCGAGTACACACCGATTTTAACCAGGCCGTTACCAGTACTGGGCGACTTTCTTCATCGGATCCCAACCTCCAAAATATTCCCATTCGTACCGATTTCAGTCGCCAGCTCCGCAAAGCTTTCATTCCTCAAGCAGGTTGGATTTTGGTTACTGCCGATTACTCCCAAATTGAACTGCGCATCTTGGCACATCTTAGTCAGGAACCAGTGTTGTTAGATGCTTATCAAACCCGGCAAGATATTCATACAATTACTGCTAAACTATTGTTTGAAAAAGAACAAATTAATACCGAAGAACGACGACTAGGTAAAATTATTAACTTTGGGGTAATCTATGGCATGGGTGCTGGCAAATTTTCCCGAGAAGCTGGTTTGCCGGTAACGGTAGGCAAAGATTTTATCGAAAAATACTATCAGCGATATCCCGGTATTTTTCGTTACCTAGAGCGGGTGAAAAAGCAAGCGATTTCTCAGGGTTTTGTAGAAACTATTTGTGGACGACGGCGCAATTTTCAGTTTGAAAGTGGTCGGTTAAGAAAATTGCAAGGGGTGCCGATCGCAGAGATTCACTTAGATACTTTGGGCAACCTAGGTCTCAACGATTCTAGCGCTCTTCGTCAAGCCGCCAATGCCCCAATTCAAGGCTCTAGTGCCGACATCATTAAGCTGGCGATGATCGAAATGCATAAAATATTACCTCAATACCAAGCAAAAATGCTCTTACAAGTACACGATGAATTGATTTTTGAAATGCCAGAATCTGAATACTCAATACTGCAACCTTTGATTGCCCAGACCATGGAAAATGCTGTGAAATTAGCAGTTCCGTTAGTAGTGGAAATAGGCAAAGGCACTAATTGGATGGCAGCTAAATAATCTAATGATTCACTATTGAATCAGGTTATTGATCGACTTGCCAAAAGCAACCCTTTGTATAAGACGATCGACCGAAAATTGACCAGCTATCTTGAGATTCACCCTCAACTAGAGTAAGATGGCACGCAAACTATCTTCTGATCCTACTTATGATGTCTTGGCGCAAGTTTAGCCTGTTTACCTTGATAGCCACTCTTGGCATCAATACTGCCAGTGCCTCAGCACAGGCCGATAGATTTATTTCTGGTCCAGGCACCGCTGCTTATTTAGGGGGCGGGGTGCTTTTGCCGCTGATTACTGACGGAGATAAAGGTGGCCAACGCAGTTTACGGATTGCGGATGCCTTAGTGACTAGTGCAGCGCTTTGTTATGGAGCCAAAGCAGTCATTCAAAGCCCCCGCCCAGACAACGAAAGAGAGCTAGATAGTTTCCCAAGCTGTCATGCCACTACCTCTTTTGCCGTGGCTAGAATGCAGAGTCATTATCACCCTGACTGGGCGGTAGCTTGGTATGGCGGTGCAGCCTTAATTAGTTACGCGCGGGTGAGCGAAGGTCGTCACCGTTGGTATGATGTAGCGGCTGGAGCCGCATTGGGATACTTAGTAGGGGAAGTAGAGCTGGGCCAGAAACGTGGCTTACTTTTGTTTCCACTGATTCGAGAAGACTCCCAAGGCAACAGCATCTACGGCGCACAAATCAAGGCAGAATTTTAATAGGTTTTTATGACATTAGTAAACGGCACCATAATGCAATACTTTCATTGGTATAACTCCAATGATGGTGGCCATTGGCGACAGCTCGAAAAGTCCGTGCCCGACTTAGCCAAAGCCGGTTTTACGGCTTTGTGGCTGCCGCCGGTATATAAGGGCAGCAATGGTACCAATGACGTGGGTTATAGCACCTACGATCTATTTGACCTAGGTGAATTCGATCAAAAAGGCTCGATACGCACCAAATATGGTACCAAAGCTGAATTAGAAGCGGCAATTAAAGCAGCCAAAGCAGCCGGGGTACAAATTTATCTCGATACTGTGTTAAACCATAAAAATGGTGGCGATGCTGAAGAATTAGTTGATGTGATTCCAGTCTCGATCGATAACCGCAATCAAGATATTGGTACCGTCGAAACCATTAAAGTCTGGACGAAATTTGACTTTAATGGGCGCGGCCTAAAATACTCTGCCATGAAATGGAACTGGCGACATTTTGACTCGGTAAATCACAACATGTTCAAGCCCGGTGACAATACTATTTACCGATCTAAAGCTAAGCACTTTGAGACTGGGGTAAATAATGGCCATGGTAACTATGATTTCTTGATGGCCTGTGACCTGGATACTAGTTCTGCAGAAGTAGTTAAGGAACTGAACTATTGGGGCGAATGGATTGTTGACACCCTCAAAATAGACGGCTTCCGGTTAGATGCAGTCAAGCATGTGCGGGCTAGTTTTTTTGCGGAATGGCTCGCTCATGTACGTAAACATACCAAAAAAGAGCTGTTTACTGTAGGTGAATATTGGTCTAGCAATATCGATGATCTGCATCAGTTTATTAGCGCCACTGGTGGCCAGCTCTCGCTCTTTGATGTACCATTGCACTACAATTTGCAAGCGGCAAGTCGGGGTGGTGGTAACTACGATATGAGCAAGATATTTGATGGTACTTTGGTGCAAAACCAACCTACTTTGGCAGTAACATTTGTTGATAATCATGATTCTCAGCCCTTACAAGCCCTCGAATCGGACATCATGGATTGGTTTAAGCCCTTGGCATATGCCCTGATTCTACTGCGGCGTGGCGGCTATCCTTGTGTATTTTATGCCGATTATTATGGGGC
>JAYUSV010000305.1:0-5365 GCA_043755495.1 Synechococcales cyanobacterium | reverse complement strand
GGGTTAGCGGAGTTGACTGAGAGTCCGATTGATTGGGTCTTGGGAGGCGGTGAAGATTTTGAGTTGATACTCTGTTTACCTTTGTCCACTGCTCAAGCTTTAGTGGCATTAATTGGTGGGACCGCGACAGTTATTGGCGAAACAACAGCCACACCAGAAATTCTGTTGGTGGATGATGAAACAGAAGTTTTATTGAATTCCCATAGTCAGTTTCAGCATTTTGGTGACTAGTAATCTTTTGTACCAAAGGTGCCCAATAAGGGCAACACTTTTTTGTTTAACAGTGCTACCAATTCTGGCTGCATATATTCATAGTTGTCAGGGATATCTAGGCAGATAATGCGTTTGTTGCGCAGTTCGGGCTGAAACTTAGTCCGCAGCTTACGCAAATGAGTCTTTTCCATCACAAAGATAATATCTGCCCATTGAATGGCTTCAATACCTAATGGGGTTTCGGCATCTCGATCGACTCCTGCAGAATCTACTTCTAGACCCGGATACTCACAAAAAATTGCTTCGGCAGTAGGGCTGCGCAGTAAGTTTTTGCCGCAGACAAAAAGTAGTTTCAGGTTTTCCATTATTATCAATACAAAATAAATATAGCAACAGTTTACCGAAATAGCTCCTGCTGATTCACCGGTAATCCCACACCTTCATGTTCTAATAACCATTGTTTTCTGGATAAGCCACCAGCATAACCAGTCAGTTTGGAATTGGCTCCGATTACTCGATGACAAGGCACCACGATCGCCACTGGGTTTAGTGAATTGGCCATTCCTACTGCTCTCGAAGCGGTGGGCTTACCCAATTTGGTTGCTAGTTCTCCATAGGTGAGCGTTGCACCAAGGGGAATTCCGCGTAGTCCCTGCCATACCAACTGCTGAAATTCAGTCCCGCCAGCGTTAACTGGAATATCATTTAAAGTACTAAAATCCCCAGCTAAATAAGCGCGGATTTTGCTGCTGAAGCCTTGAGAATCGATCGATTCCGTTAATTCCACCGATTCATAGCGTTTCTGCAACAATCCCATCATTCGCGCTTCATAGTCAGCAAAATCCAATGAACATAGGCTTTCGCCGTCAGAAACAAGTAGTATTGTGCCCATGGGGGAGGGTATTCGATCGATTAGAAGTTTCATGATTAAAAATTTTGATGGTGTTGTAGAGTGTTGTAGGGTGGGCACTGCCCACCATCAATGTTTCATGGATTAGTAACGGGGCTTTGTGAATCAAAAAAACATTGAAACCCATTGAGATTTTGGACATGGGCAGTGCCCACCCTACAATTGAGTTCTACAGTTTTTGGGTTATCCTGATGACCAGAGGGCTGGGGTGAGGAGTACTCAAAGCGTTCCGGCTAAATTGCTGCCCTACATATCATCCCTTAGTTGGTATTGATATTCATGCAACATTTGCTGAAGCGTTGCAGCAAAAGATTCATCTAGCAAATTGTTTTGTGTGATTCGCTGTTCTTGCAAATCTGCTAATTTCACTCTATTTTCATACAGCACAACGCAAAATCTACTGGGGTCGTAGCGCGATCTATAGTAAAGCCCATCAACATTAGCCGGATGTTCGTACAAAGTTTGTGACCATGATTGAGACAACGGAAAGTCACTACCCGTTATTATTCTGCTGTCAGCACCAATCAATGTTAGTCCTGATCCCGAGAGATCTATCAATTTCAGTTCCCTTTGTAACCAGAAACATGAAAGACACATTCGCTCTAATGACTCCTGCTCAATAGACTTTGATGATTTACCATGAAAAGTTTCTCGGAATACTACAAAAGAGTCTAATCCGGCATAGAGAACTCCATAGTTCTGAGCAAAAGAGCCAAAACGAGAATTACTATTTCGATTAAAGTAGAGAGCTTGAAAATGAGCCTGATGGATGCGAAATAATTGAGAATTTTTTTCTAGAATGTGTAATGGTAGAGCATCTGGTGTTGTTTTGTATTCTTGTGCAGACAGATACTCTCGACTATAATTAGCATAGCTAGGCCAATTTTTAATCTGAGTTAACTGAGCTATTTTCTGAGCTAATTGTCGATAATCCTCATAAACTTCTCGAACTGCCTTGCTATATGTACCAATTGCTCCATCAGCAGGTTTTAGTTGAAACATGGCTTTTTGGGAAGACAGAGCCATCGGCAACAGTCCTTGATAGTTCTTGAGTAATGCTAGACAATTTGACTTCTCTGTTATATTGGATTTAATACTATTATATATTTCATCTACTTGGGCTTGCCAATTTTGGTAATTGAGTGATTGTATCAAAGATGAACTTTGTTGCTGAATAATATATCCTAATGATTGAACTTCTGCTGTGTTTCTGGTAATCTGCCAATGACTTAATGCTAACTGAAGATATCGTAATCCTTGCATTGAAATCAGATCTAAGGACAGGGGGGTAACTAAATAATTTGCAGATAGTACAGCCGATCGATTAATAGCACTTGTATTGGGGCCAAGGTCTAACAATACAATATCCGATTCAGTGTTTGCTGCCAATTGCTGAATCAGTTGCTGAAACAATGAAACTACTGAAGGTAGTACTTGGTGGCTTGAATCGGAATGTTTTTGCCATATTAATGAAAATTCATCTTCAAGTTCAGATAAACCCAAATCTCCAGTCAATAAACTCAAGCCATCTGCGATAATCTCTAATGATGGGAATGTTGAGCCTTCTTTTCTAAGTATTTGCAAGTACCTAGTGATATTATTTGGTCGATTATTGATTGTCCAAATCTCTGTTAATCGCTCATTAGTTAATAACATCGTTGTTAAACCAGCTTGAGGATCTAGATCGATCGCTAACACCTTTAAGCCCAATCCCTGATACATCCAAGCCAAGTGGTACACCAAAGATGTTGTACCAACTCCTCCTTGTGGGTTGAAAAAAGCAACAATTGGTGCATTCATGATTGCCTCTTAACTACAGCTAAAACTGAATAATCATTAACGGTAAATTTCACTGGTGGATTTCCATTTTCCTTCAACTGTTTTTCAGCAGTGGGAATACCATTACCAAATCTTTGTACATAGCCTAAGTTTTTCATGGCCTCAGCCAAGTGTGGATTTCGATAGTCGGTGACGGTGCCATTGCCAAAATTAGTGGGGTTAACTTGGCCGAAAGCTCCACCAGGGCTGTGTATTTCAATTCGATCATTGAACCAGTAAGTTTTTATGGGAGCATTAGTTACTTCGTAAGATCGATGCATCACAGCGTTTCTAACTAATTGTTGAAGTGCAACGATCGGATAGTCTGGCCGTTTGATTTCAACTGGCTGAGCCGTAATATCAGAAGAAACTGAAATGTTGAGCTGCAATACTTCATCGACTTCTCGTAAAAAATGATCTAGAGAACCACTAATCTCTTTTTGATCTTTAATTAGATCTGTCACTTCTAAGCCATCAAACCGCACAAATTGTAGATAAAAGCCGGGAATGAAATTGCGAGGTGCCTTACCCCCAACTAAAATACCCAAAGTGGTAGGTAGAGGTGGATAATCATTCGTAATAAAACGCAGTGAACTGAGCTGTTGGAGGGTAGTGCGATGATTTTCGGCTAAAACTTCTGGAGCGATTGCTAGTGGTAAATACTCTTGGCGAATGTTTTCGATATCTAAATCATCAACAGAAGCAGATGGAAATGATCGAAGATCAAAAGGTAAATCTCGCGATCTTCTTTTTTCATTCAGCCGTCGCTCTTCTTCGGCAGTGGCCGTTGCCCGACGTGGCCCAACTCGAATCCAAGTACGTCCATCAAGCCTCATTGGTGGAGCATCGGATGGTTCTACGATCACAATAGCTAATTCACAATCATTAATAATTTCTTTTCTGACTGCTAACACTGGAAAAGGTAAAATATTGCCATCAGAACGAATGCTCGCCAGGGTGAGTAAGAGCTGATCTGTGATCGAAATATTACTACAGCTACCGTTATCATTCACCCCAATAAAAATTATTCCAGGTTGTTTGTGATTCGGTAGATCGTTAGCAAAGGCACAAATCGCTTGGCGAATCTTTTTAAGGTCTGAAATAGAAGCCTTTCGCTCTACCCGGTCAGATTCTAAATCATTCAGCAGTTGAGATATCTCTTGAATATTCATAGTTATAAACCCCAATAATGAATTCTTTCCTGTAACCAACCTTCTTTTTTCCAGCGATCGAGTGCCCCGGCAACAAACTCCCTGAGTTCTCGGTGCTGTAGACCTTTGGGCATGGCGATCGCCAGTAACTCTACATTTAGCTTCTCAGGCAGTAACCGATATCCCTGAGGAAATTCCTGCATCCACCCCACCAATAAACTATAGTCTGCGGCAAAAGCCACTACTGTCCCGTCATCTAACAACTTTTTTGCCCCTTCATAGCTACCCACCGGCACAAGCTTTACCCCTGGCACTTTTTCGGCTACCGGGTATGAACTGACCGAAGACTGAATCACCGCGACCGGCTTTCCAACTAAATCTGCTAGCTTCTTGACCTTCACGCTATTTGTCAGCACCCCAGTCCCATCTTGATAATAAGGCTGACTAAACTCTACTACCCGCGATCGACCACGATTTACTCCTAAGCGAGCAATGGTTATATCTACCCTTCGATCGAATAACACCTGTAACCGATCCTGATTACTTACTGGTGTCAAATCCACCCGATCGGACTGTCCCAAAATCTCTGCTCCCAGTCGCTGAGCAATATCAATCTCTAAACCCTGTAACTTTCCTGCTCGATCTTTAAATCCTAAGGGTCGGGTGTTATCTTTGACCGCCACAATCATTCGCCCCCGTTGGCGAATCCCTTTCAATGTTTCTGCTGATACTGATGGAGTTGAGCAAAGTAAAGGAGTCAGACAAAACAAAGTCAGCCCCAGTACTAAAAAGATCCGAAGCTGACTTTGCATGGAGTGTTCTCCTGAATTTACTTAGCGTTGACTAGTTAGCAGCCATTGCTAACTTCACCACTTGTTCAAATCCGGCCATATCTTGAATTGCCATTTGCGCTAGCATTTTGCGGTTCAGTTGAATATTGGCTTTTTTCATACCACCAATCAGACGACTGTAAGTAGTGCCGTGCATTCTGGCAGCAGCATTTACCCGAGCAATCCACAGGCGACGGAAATCGCGTTTCTTTTTGCGTCGATCGCGGTAAGCATTCCGCAGGGCTTTCATAACCTGCTGGTTAGCTATACGAAACAGCTTAGAGTGTGAACCTCTGAAACCGCTGGCTAGTTTTAAGATTTTGTTGCGATGTTTGCGGGCAACATTACCGCGCTTTACTCTGGTCATTTTTTTAAGTGTTAGTCGATGGTGATTTGATTTTGATGGCTCTACGGCATAAGAGATTCATAAAAATCTCGATTCC
>JAYUSV010000304.1:0-17935 GCA_043755495.1 Synechococcales cyanobacterium | reverse complement strand
TGCACGGGTAATATTGGTGTAGGACATATCATAACCATTATCACCTTTGTTACCAGGATCTTCATCTAAACGGGATGAAATCATTCCGCCGGTAAATTGTAAGGCAAAGCGGGTGATTGCTCTACCAGGTTGAGGGAACCCAGCAACATATACCGGACTACCTTCATCCGCATCACCCGAGTTACCAATAGTACCTACAGCAAAAATATCTTCACTACTAAAAGTGATCAATGCTAAATCGACACCGGGCAAAATGACCACACTAGTCTTGATATTTAGAGGCGATTTCACTCTCTTTTTGATCGCAGTGGAGTTCAAAGGCACAGGGGAAACGAGCTGATAATTAGCTTCTGGTTTAGAGACTACGTGAGCCGCAGTCAAAACTGTATAAACATTTTTATTCCCCTTTTCAGAGCGACCAATAATCACCCCCGAACCAAAGCTTCCTTCCGATGATTCAATACGCACCACTGTTTTTTTGGCAATTATGCCCACCTGCTTAGCCGAAACCGCGCGGATTTCGGCGGCAAATATCGGTGGAGTTAAGACTAATCCAGAGACCAGGGCGGTAGCAACAGTTGTTGCAATTAAACAACCAGGGATCAAATAGCGGTTAAACATGGGGAGCATTCCAGGCTATGCAGTTGTGTTTTCATTCTACTACGATCGAATATTTACTGCCAATTACCAACCAAAATAAAAGGTGCCCAGTAAAAAGGAGCGCGATATTCTTTAGTACGCAACAGTGATTGCTGTGCTGCTTTCAATGACTCCGCCTTGTCTAAATTAGTTGCCACCAGTTTCTGGTAAAAATTAGACATTAAGATTTGAGTGGCTTCATCACTCACCGGCCACAGAGAAGCAACAGTGCTTCTAGCACCAGCTCTCACTGCTACTCCAGCCAGTCCCAAGATTGCTCGATCATCACCGGTCGCTGTTTGGCAAGCACTTAGCACTAACAGATTAATTGCTTTACCTGATTGACTGCCCCGATCTTTAATTAAGCCATTCAGTTTACCCAGATCGATGCGGTTATCCCAAGTCAACAAAAATGTCTCTGCGGGGTTGGAGCTAAATTGGCCGTGGGTGGCTAAATGAACAATTTGAGAATTATTATTAACCAAGTTACGACCAACTAATAAGTCATTAAAATCAGCATTTACTAATGATTCATTAGGGATCAACTTGTTAATAGATTCAATCTCCGGCCCGACTCCTGGCAAGGGCACAAAACCTTGGCGACCCTCGGTGATGCCTCCGGCAAAAACCTGTAATTTGCCTGATTGCACAGCTCCTTTGGGCGGTAGTAATCGCAGTCCAGGAGTGAGGGCCAACTTATATTTTTCGACTAAATATTGTTTGCCATCATACAGTGCCGACATAGGCATATTGCGCAAAGCTCCATCTAAAACAAACACCAAAGTTTTAGGGTTAGTGCGCTGTAAGTCAGCCGTCATAGGTGCAACGACCAAATCATAGATTTGTTTAGACTGGCGATTAAAAGCTTTTTCTTGTTGGGGGGTAAACTCGGCCTCTTCGACTTTTGCTCGCAGCTTGGTCACGTTGGCCAGTACCGTTTCAGCCGGAACTTTGGTGGTCTGACTGTAGTAGCGCAAAGGCTGTTGGGGCAAAGCAGCAATTATGGCTACTCGATCGGGTAAAACAATCGGGTAAATGACAGCAGCAGTTTTGTCGATTTGATCAATTTGCACTGTCTGGTTTCCCAGATTATCGCTATCCAGACAGCCTTGGCGCAGAAAGCTTTGCAATTCGGCTACTTGCAATGCCTCAATTAAATCTCGGGCATCAGCCAAGTTGGCAACCGGCGTTTTTTCTTCGTCTTTTAATAACAAGACTACCAGTTCTCGATAGATCGGTTCGACGCTGTTGCGAAAAGAAAATTGAACATCGGCATCTAAGGCAACCAAATCATTGCGAAGTGATTTGAGATGATTAATAGCTTGGCGGTAGGAAGCGATCGATGAATTTGTGCTGTTTTGAGCCGCTAAAATTCTGCCCATCTGCCAATGAAGACGATAAGCTAGATCTGGGGCCGGTAAATTCTCGGCTAAGACCAAGGCTTGTTGGGTGAGGTCTTGGGCAGCCGGGTATTGAGCATTGCGTTCATATAAGTTTGCCAAAGAATCTAAGGCTTGAATGGTGCTGCGATTGTCTTTGATATTTCTAGACTGTTCGATCGCCGTAGCTAATAGTTTGGCGACTTGCAGTAATGAATCCTTGTCGGTCAAAGCATCACTTTTGTTTTTCTTGATGGTTTCTGCCAAGTTAATGTAAGCATGAGCCGTCTGGCGGCTGGCTGGTAAGGTATCTAGTTCTTTTCTAATTGTGCCGATAGCCTCTTGGCTGTTAGCAGCAGTGCCCTCAGCAGATTCTAACCGGTATAAATTTATTTGTGCTTGTACTTTGAGCAGGGGATCAGTGGCTGTAGTTAACTCTTTGTAAATTTCGATGGCTGCCGGTAGCTGTTCGGTGCCCAAAAGTTGCAGGGTGTTGCCTAAGCTGAGTTTAATTTGGGCAGCGGTGGTGGGGTCTTGAACAGCATTGGCGATCGAGAGAGCCTGTTTGAGTACTTCTTTGGCACCCAATGGATTGTCGGGTTTATCATTTTTTTTCTCTAATTGGCGTAATCCTCGTAGACCATTACCTAAGCTTAGTAATCCTTGCGCTTTGAGGCTAGAGTTGGGCTGTTGTTGCAAAGTGCTGTTGATCGATTGCAGTAGCAATAGAGATTGTCGATAAAAGCCTAGAGACTGTAGTGCTTGAGCTTGGTTAATTTGACTGCCAATTATTCCAGCGGGATCTTTAGCTTGGCTGTATAGACTGTAGGCTTGTTTCCAGCTCTTTAGGGCCAAATCCGCTTGGCCAGCAGCTAAATATTTGGCACCCTGTTGATTAAAGGTCTGGGCAGATTGTAAGGTGGGATTAGCGGCGATTTTTTCTGAATTAGTTGGTGCTGAGTTCAGGTTAAAGTTGGCTGTAGTCAAACCATGAGTATTTGCTGGCCAGAGCGCAGCTAGGCTCAACAGAATTATGGTGGGGTAGATCGGGCTTTTCATGGTTGGTCAATTAACTCAAAGATAAAATTCAAAAGGCGTAATCTAAATAGCACCAGTTCTAAAAGGCATAGTTATAGCTCAGTGAGAAGTATAGTCCTTGTTCTTGGATAGTGCGCCGATTGTTATTAAAGGTGGTGAGGGGGATTCCATAATCTAGTTTTGCCAACAGACTGTTACCGCTCTGATACCGTAAACCTAGCCCACCAGAGGCAATCGTGTTGGGGGTAGTGGTTGCGATGCCGTCATTACTCCAAGCAATGCCCAAATCTAGGAAGGGCACTATTTGTAAAAGTTGTTTATTGCTACTAGTATCTGGTGTCCTGAAAATGGGGAAGCGCAATTCTGCACTTGCTAACAGACCATTGTCTCCTATTAACAAGTCTTGGCGGTAGCCCCGCACAGAATCTTGGCCACCAAAGCTGACTTGTTCGAGAGGAACTAGTGGTCGATCGGCTATCTGACTATCTAGCTTCAATACCAAAAGCTGATCGGGTGCTAGGTTTCGTACATACTGAGCCTGACCACGCCAACTGACAAACTGTCCATCAGGAGAAGATGGGTTTACTGTGGCACCGAGAGCATTTAAACCCAGGCTCACCTGTGAACGTAGAGCCAAAACCTGTTGGGTATCTCGAGTTGTGTAGTCTTGAAAAATGCGTAACCCAGTTACTTTAGTTTGACCATTACTATTGGCACCGGGGGAAGGAAATCCTAGGCGGCTGCCGCTGGCGTTGGGTAAATAGTCAATATTGCTTTCTCTCTGATTCAAGGTGATTCCCACAGCCAGTTCTTGGCGAAGGGTCTGCATGATGGGTTGCCGATAGGTCAAAGCGATATCTTGAGCGTTGGCCTGGATATCTAATGGCCGAAAAGGATCTTCGATTACCCGACTGTTCGATCGATTATATTGCAGGCGCAATGTGCCATTCATCGGGTTCAGAGGCACTGCATAGTTAAAATCTAAGATGTTTCCGGCTTCGGTCAAGCCATAGGCCAAGCTGACCGCATCACCAATGCCAAATAGATTGTTTTCGGTTAGGGAGACTTGACCTTGCACTTCACCCACACTGGGGGTGCGATTATTGATAACGCTCACTCCGGCTCGTCTGGTTGGGGCTTCGGTGATTTTTACTTGCACATCACTTGTACCGGTTGTTTTACCGGTAACTAACTCAGCAGAAATACTGGCAATTAAGGGGTCTTGCTGCAAAAGCTGTAATCCTTCTAACAGCCGATCGATTTTTAAGGGCTGTTGCGCGCCCAGAGCCACCCGACTGCGGACATAGTTGGGTTCTAAGCGATTGGTGCCAGTAATCACAATGTCTTCTACTCGCCCTTCTACGATCTGGATCTTGACTACGCCATTTTGGGGGGCAAAAGATTGGTTGCCAGGGATATATGCTCCAGAGCTGACGTAGCCTTTACTCACATATAGCTGGGTAATATCGCTAGCTACTTGCTGAAGTTGGGCAAAGTCGATCGGGCGGTTGGTGGCTGGGGTGGTAATTGCGGCTAGCTCGGCGGCAGTGAAAACGGTGCCCCCGACAATTTCAAAGCGGCTAATGGTAATTTCACCGGTCAGATTACCCGGTGCTGCGGGGGGTGTAATGGGTTGATTAGGCAGTAGTTCTGGCGGCAGTGGTAAGAGAGGGCGCGGTTCGTTGGTACCATCATTGGGCTGGGGTACTGGTCGCTGAAAATCTGGACGAGGGAGGGTTTGAGCTAGACTGGGAGCTATGTAGATCGATGAGATGGCTGCGAGTAAAATAGCGCTAACAATTTGAACTAGGTGGGGAATGCTAGCCGGTTTGAGCCTGTGGAACTTCGATCGAAAGTTGATCATGATTTATTAAACTTAAATAATTATATTTTTTGTGCTGGGCAGCTTACTTTGGGGCTAATCGGAGCCTCTCCAGAGCCAGCAGCTAACAATGCTATTCTGCCTTGGTTGTTCATTGCCCAGCCGATCGCTGGGGGTGGCAGCAGCGGCTTAACAGAACTAACTGTTGTTGTTGCCAGACTGTTATTGGTACGAAGGTCTTGCCAGACCACATCACTATCTAATGAATTGTTAGCGTTGCTTGGCACTCCACCACGTCCGGTAATAACTAGTTTGCTATTACCGCTTTCACAAGATTGGGCAACCAAACTGCTATCACGGGATCTCAACCCAATCCTTCTAGCCCGAGGCAACGGATTATTTTCTGCTGTGGTGGTAGTTGGTGCTTCCTCTGTCCGAGCATTTGGCTCTTTAAATCCAATAACAGCAGGAGTGATTCTCTCTCTATTGAAAATCCGCACGTTGCTAACATCAATATTGATCGCACTCCCCGATGATGTTGCATTTTGAAAGAAGAAAGGATTAACATTGCTCACTGGTTGATTGGTCGTAACATCTACCCTTGCTCCATCAATTAAGGTCAGGTCACTCCGCACAAATTCACCTGAAGTCGTACTGGATACATCAGCACCTCGATATTCAAAACCTTGAGCAGTAACATTAGCGGTTCCAGCTGATCGCAATCCGCCAATATCGATTCTCCCTCCTGGCGCAGTAATGTTGCCACCACCAATACCGGCATCTAGAGTAATATCTCCACCAACTAAAGCAATATATTGATTGGCATTGTTGGTGCCTAAGTTAGCAAAATTAGTAATTGGGGCACTGCTAGCTAAAAAATTAAGCCCGTTGACATTCAACCCCACGTTTGGGCTAACGCTTAGTAGCGGAGCATCATTGCGATTACTAGTACCAAAAGTATAAGCAGTTCCATTCAGATCGCTTAACGTTGCATTATTAGCGGTAGTAGCCACAAAAGAACTGCCCACATTTAATTGGGCATTTGCCCCAAATACCACGCCATTGGGATTGATCAAAAAGAAATTTGCTCCCTGGGTGTTTACAATGCCATTAATATCTGAAGACAAATTACCAGTTACCCTGCTTACTACTGCCTGGGTTCCTGTGCCGACAGTAAAGGTGGCGCTGCCTCCTGTGGGTACCGAAAAGTCTTGAAAGCTGTGAAATATGCTAGAACCCCGAGTGATGCCACCGTTGACGGTGAAGTTATTATTGGCTCCTGTGACCTGGGTCCCCAAGGTATTGTCAGCCACCGGAATCCGATTAGATGGTTGATAAATCTGGCCTTGGGCAATATTGGTGCTGAGCAGCACAGTTGCAATAAAACTTAAAGATATTTTGGCTATCATCTAACAAAACTGGGAATAAAGTGCTTGGCAACAGGCGTTGATATGAGTAGATAGATCTTAATGAGCGACTACCAAATGTTTTGAGCCTGATGGGTGGTTTTCATCAGCCAAAAACATGCTACTCATAGTATCATCAACGTATTTAATTCGAGATATATTCATGGCCTTTAATATTACTTCATCTCCTGGTAATGCAGAGATCTTAGCTAGCTTGCTAGGTGATACTACGGGTCTGAGTAATATTCAGATCACTACCACCGGTAATCCGCTGGCGGTAGGTCTGTTCCAAGATTCGCCAGTGAATTTAAGCTCAGGGGTATTACTCAGCACAGGCCAAGTCGCTCGGCTGGTGGGAAGTAATACCAGCGATCGAAGTAATGTCTCCACGGTCTTCAATACTCCTGGTACGGCAACGAACGGAAATGATGCGATCACGCTCGAAATCACCTTCGATGCAGATGCCGTAAGTCGCCAGCTTTTCTTTCAGTATGTTTTTGGCTCTGAAGAGTTTTTGGATTTTGCGGGCAGTAGTTTTAATGACAGAATCACTTTTGAGTTGAATGGAGTCAATTTAGCAAGGCTGAATAATGGAAATCTAGTTAGTGTTAATAGCCTTACACCTGTTAATGACCCGAGTACTTTTAGCCCCGATTACATTAACAACCTGTCTGGTGAAAATCCGGCATATGAACGGACTGTTTTAGATGGATATACCGTACCACTTACTCTTCAGGGAAATTTATTACCTAACGCCAACAATCGACTGGTTATAACTATTCAAGATATTGGTGATGGGGCAGTAGATTCTGCGGTCTTTCTGGCAGCTAGTTCTCTGGGGGTGAGCGCTCCGACTCCCACTGTCAATGTGACTGCCGAATTACCTAATAGTATTGATGAAGATGGTGTGCTCGGTATTTTTTATACCTTCACGCGCACCGGAGCGATCGATAAAGCTTTAAGTGTAAATTATCAGTTAGGGGGCACGGCAACCTTTGATACTGATTATAGTGCGCCAGATTTCCCTGGTCAGAGTGGAACTGTTAATTTTGCACCAGGGTCGTTTTCTACAACCATATCTATTCCCCCTAGAATCGATACTCTTGTGGAAGGAGATGAAACAGTCATCGTCAACTTGTTGCCAGCAAGTAATGCTGAGTACGTTGTTGGGGTTAACGGATCTGCTACTGGAACCATTCTAGATGAGGATACTCCACTTAATAATATTAGATTAACTATTTCACCTAACACTGTGGTGGAAGGCGACTCAGGTTCAGGTAATTTGGTTTATACTTTCACTCGCATCGGCTCGACCACAGAATCGTTACGAGTAGACTACAACGTAGGTGGTACAGCGCTATTTTTCGATGACTATGATGTGCGGGGTGCGTCTTTTTTTCAAAATTCTTTCGGAAGTATTACGTTTGAAGTAGGTACAGATACGGCGTTTTTAACTGTTGATCATAAGTCTGACAATATTACTGAAGAACCAGAAACCATTGATATAACATTAACTCCAAGCCGTAATGATACCCTGCCTGGTGGTCGTGGTCGTTCCTATATTATAGATACCCCAAATGCAGTTGTAGGAAATATTATTGACTCGCCACCTGCATTACCTGTTATTAGTCTAGAGGTTCAACCCAATATAGTTGGCGAAAATGACCAGACCAGTTTATCCTATTTTTTCACTCGGACTGGCTCAACAACTTCACCCCTGACTATCCAATATTTTGTGCGGGGTACAGCTAGTTTAGACACAGATTATACGGTTGCGGGGGCGGCTAGTTTTAATGACACCATCGGTACTGTCACTTTTCAGGCTGGTTCTGATTTTGCTGCTGTCGATATTACACCTACTGCAGATTCTGTTCCGGAGCCAACTGAAACGGTTATCTTACAGCTTGATACAATTGCTGGTGCTATTGGTGGCTATAACATCAACACTTTTTCGGAAGTTGTGGGTTCGATCGTTGATGTAGCCACCCCAATTATTAATGTTGTTCTGGAGCCTCAAAGCACTGAGGAAGGTAGCCAGACTCACTTATTTTATGGTTTTTCGCGTAGCGGTTCAACAAATGATGCTTTGACCGTTAATTACAACATCAGTGGCACAGCAGCTTTTGGTACTGATTATAGTCAAACTGGTGCCAGCAGCTTTAATGGTACGTCGGGAAGTATCACTTTTGCGGCTGGATCTAGCACTGCTAACCTAGGAATCGCCCCTGCCACAGATGTGGTCTTAGATCCAGATGAAACCATTGTCTTGACCTTAGCCGATAGTCCAAGTTATGCGATCGGCAATAATAACAGTGCAACTGGAACGATCCGAGATGTGTCGCCCATCATCCTATCAACGGTCAGTCTGGCTTTGAACCAAACCAGTGTGAATGAAGATGGTATTGCTAACCTATCCTATACTTTCACCCGTACCGGTTCAACCGATCAGCCTCTGACTGTGCGCTATCGGATTGTGGGTACGGCGATCGAAGGCAGTGACTACAGTACTTTGGGCACTACTAGTGGTGAAAGCACCCTTAGAACTTTTGATTTTGCCCCTGGTGCTAGCACTTTCACTATCCGCATCGATCCTACTCCAGATACCTTAGTAGAAGGAAATGAAACAATAGATATCACCCTAATCACCGGTTCCGGCTATGGAAACCCAGAATATATAGTTGGCAACTCTACGGCTGTGACTGGCACAATCATTGATATTCCCCCTGTTATTCCGCCAAGTATTGGGTTGAACCTCAGTCCAACCACTGTTACAGAAGACGGAACAGCAAATCTGGTCTATACTTTTAGCCGCACTGGCTCATTAACTAACCCTTTAGATGTTTCTTATAGTGTTGCTGGTACAGCGACTGACAGCTCAGATTACAGTTTTATTGGTACGTCAACATTAGGCACAATTACCTTTGCTACTGGTTCTGATACAGCTCAACTGATCATTGATCCGACCTCTGATTTAAGCATAGAGTCATCTGAAACAGTTGAAATAGCACTAATTAATCCTGCTAGTGGCATCTACACTGTGGCTACTCCAGATGTACTGGTTGGTACCATCTCCGATCCAGATGTAGCCGCCCCAATTATTAATGTTGTTCTGGAACCTCAAAGCACTGAAGAAGGTAGTCAGACTCACTTATTCTATGGTTTTTCGCGCAGCGGTTTAACAAATGAGGCTTTGACTGTTAATTACAACATCAGTGGCACAGCAGCTTTTGGTACTGATTATAGTCAAACTGGTGCCAGCAGCTTTAATAGCACATCAGGCAGTATCACTTTTGCGGCTGGATCTAGCACTGCTAACCTAGAAATCACTCCTGTTACTGATGCGGTCTTAGATCCTGACGAAACCATTGTCTTGGCCTTAGCCGATAGTCCAAGTTATGCGATCGGCAGTAGCAACAGTGCAACTGGAACGATCCGAGATGTGCCGACTATCATTCTAGCAACTGTCAGTCTGGCTTTGAACCAAACCAGTGTAGATGAAGACGGTACTGATAGCCTATCCTATACTTTCACCCGTAACGGTTCAACCAATCAGCCTCTGACTGTGCGCTATCAAATTGCAGGTACGGCGATCGAAGACACTGACTACAGTACATTGGGTACTACTGCTGCTGGCAACGGCTTTAGAACTTTTGATTTTGCCCCTGGTGCTAGCACTTTCACTATCCGCATCGATCCTACTCCAGATGCTTTAGTGGAAGGGAATGAAACGGTTTCTTTGGCTTTGTTACCTGCCGGTCTTGGTTATGGAAGCACAGAATATATAGTTGATAATTCCGCTGCTGTAATTGGCACAATTCTAGATCAAGATGATAACAGTGTCAGTTTAGCTGTTAGTCCTAGTCCAGTTGCCGAAGATGGAACCGAGAACTTAGTTTATACCTTTACTCGCACTGGTTCTTTGGGTGCACCGCTAATAATAAGTTACAACGTAAGTGGTACAGCAACTTTTAGAGATGACTACATCCAATCGGGCGCAAATAACTTCACCGTCGGCACAAGTACTATTGAATTTGCGTCAAATTCCAGCACAGCTACGCTGACTATCACACCGATTGCCGATTCTATCTCAGAACCAAATGAAACAGTAGACTTAACTCTGCTTTCTGGTTCTGGTTATGGAAATTCAAACTATATTATCGGTACCCCCAATACTCAAACTGGTACAATCATTAATATTAATGAGCCGCCAACAAGTGGTCTAAACTTCATTGGCACCAATAATTTAGATGTAGGTACTGTCAACAACTCAAGTAATGGTATTTTTGCCGTTAACCCCAATAATATTAACTTTGTAGGTGATGAGATCAACCTACTAGGAGGAGCTGATTCTGTCAGTGTTCCAAATAAAAACATTACTCTGCAACCAAATAGCCCCAATCAAGCTGTTCAGATTGGGAGTGTTGATAGTAACAGTACAAGCATCTTAGATCTTACACCTACCGATTTAGCCGCAATCTCTAATGGATTTAGTCGCATAATTTTTGGTCGTGCTAGTGGCACTGGCAATATTAACATCAATTCCAACATCACCTTCCGCGATCCGGTACTACTCCAATCTCCTGGCGGCCAACTGAATATCACGGCTCCTATTAGTTTAATCGATGATGCAACCCTAGATTTTAATGTTCAAACCCTGGTGAAGTCTGGCAATAGCATTCTGACAATTGATGGAAATACTGCTACCACTTTCATTGGTAATACGACGATCGATGGCGGTGTTTTAGTCTTAGCCAAATCCCCAAATACCGAAGCACTAAGCAATGCCCCTATTTTGATTAATAGCGGTGTTTTACGGTTAGGTAACAATGAACAAATTAATAATGGAGCCGACCTTACTCTCAATGGTGGCACCTTTAACCTGAATGGTTTCAATGAAACTCTCGATCAATTGCAAGTAACTAGCAACTCTACCATCAGCTTAGGAAATCGCAGCAGTAAATTAGCCTTTGGTAACAGCAGCACTGCGAACTGGACAGGATCACTATTAATCGAAAATTGGTCTAGTACCAGTGGTGAAACCATTCGGTTTGGTAATAGTGCCACCGGATTAACTACAACCCAACTCAATGACATTCAATTTGTAGGCTTCAATCGCGGTGCTAGTATTAGTACTAGCGGATTTATTACTCCGGTTGGCATCACTGTTATTAACCCCCCCCCAGACCAAGATGGGGTGAGTGACGATACCGAAGATCTTGCCCCCAATGGTGGTGATGGTAACTTCGATGGCATCCGCGATAGTCTACAAGAAAATGTGGTTTCGATTTTAAATTTGGGTGGTACTGATGTTAACAGTATTGCCACTATCATGGCCAAAGCTGGAACAAAAATCAGCGGCTTGCGCTCACTGGCTAATCCAATTATTACAGCGAATTTAACTTCTTTGGCTAACCCGATCGAATTCAAAGTCACTGGTTTGGCAAATGGAGCCGCTACGACGGTGGAATATATTATTGCCAAAGCCGATCAAAACCGGCGCTATAATACCTATCTAATGTTTGGAGCCAGCGCCGATAATGCCACTCCCCATGCCTATGAGTTTTTGTTTGATGGCCAAACCGGTGCAGAGTTGTTTGATACCACTGGTGATGGCTTTGTCGATAAGGCTATTGTCCATTTTATTGATGGTCAGCGAGGTGATAGCGATCTGACTGTTAATGGCGAAATTCAAGATCCAGGTGCGCCGGGAATCTCTAGCACCCCGGTAAGTTTGAGTTTGGACAACAATAATGTGGTGCAGGTAACGGGTGCTGCCGGTACAGCAATCACTAGTTTCTCTTTGGTAGCTAATCAAACCAAGCAAGTAAGTGAAGTAGGCTTCTTTAAACTTGATCCAAATAATACTGTGGGAGGCATTGCTGTTAATGCCGCAGGTTTTGCTCGAACTGCCCTACAAAATGGTCAAGTTATATTTAGCAGCTTGGCTGATAATTTGTTGAGTACTGCCGATATTTCTCGTCAGCTCCAGTTAAACGCTGGCGATCGACTGGGTTTTTATTTAGTCCAAAACGGTACGGTAGATCATGCCTTACAAAAAAATAATTTTAGTAATGTGGTGTTTTCATTGGATCAAGCTAATCCTGCTGGCAGAAAGGCTTTAGAGGTGACAACTGAAACCAATGGCAGCTATCGCCTGAAGTGGGAACAGGGTAGTGCCACGGTTGCTGATGACCTGATTTTAAATCTGCAACTGCAAAGTGCTCCTTTGAATAGTCAGAACTTAGTAGCCGGTATTCAGGGCGATCGAGAAGGTGAGCTGTTAGATTTGAGTTCTTTTACGGGTCAAGATGTCCAGGTAAATTTCACGATTAAGCGCGAAGCGGCCTTCAACGATATGGTGGGCTTCTATAAAATTGAGGATGCTCAAGGAACTGTGATTAGTATTACTGGTGCCAGAATCAAACCAGGAGAAGCTGGTTATCAAGCAGCAGTGGTGCAAAGTCGGATCGCTGGGATAGATTTAGCCGTGGCCAATGGTCAAACTGTATCGATCAACGCTGTCCTACAAGGTGGAGCGATCTATGCCCCATTCTTGATTGCCAACGCTAACCCTAGCAGCCTAAACGGCAATTTCAGCAATGTTTACACATCATATATAGTCGGCAATGCTGATACCACAGATCATGTGAGACTGTTGGGTGACAACACTTTTGGCTTTGAAGATCTAGCTGGCGGTGGCGATCGAGATTTTAATGATGTAGTTCTCAGAGCTGTTTTTAAAAATAGTTAAAGATTCTGGGAAGTAATTAAAGCTCTCTTTAAGGGATTTTAACTGCGCCAATGTAATACTTGTTCTTTTACAGGGTTTTTGAATGGCCGATTTTCATCGATCGACTTAGCATACTCAGTCTTAATTTGGTAATACCACCGCGCCTGGGCATCGGCATCTTTAATTAACATCAGCACCGGATCATGTTTCAGGCCAATCTGTTGTTTGATCACCATCTGGCGATCTTGATCTAAAAACGTCCGAATAAACGGCAAGATTACTGGCTTTAAGACCACCGCCCAAGGCAGAGTAGTATAGAACATCGAGGTTACTTCAGTATGTTCATCAGAAATCGGGGTAATCACCGTCAGGTTGACCACCGTGTGTTTTTCAGTAGTAATCACCTCGAAACGCACACCGGGCAACTGAAAAGAAATCTCTACTTCTGGGGTGCCGCCAATTAAATCATAGAAAAAAGTTGATCGCTCTAATTTATGACGGCGCATTGTAAAACCATGGTGTGAAGGATCAAAGGCTTTGATCTCGTCGTTTAGTTCACTGGTCGATCGCCACCACCACGATCGATGGACAAAAGGCACATGGGCAGGATCCATTAATCCCACTACTGCATGATCGATATAGCAAGGGAACGGCAGCATCTGTATAACCTGATAACAGGCATCATCACTCACCCCAGGAACTTTTGGTGGCTCAGTCGCTGGGATGGCGTCTTGGCGATCATTTGCGGGTATGTAAATCCAAATATTGCCCTGAAGTTCACGCACATAATATTTGCGCACACCATAGCGCTCTAAATCTACCTGCTGGTCGGCAGCCAGAGCCGGAATGATTGTGCAGTCTCCTTGGGAGTTAAAACGCCAGCCATGGTAGCAACACTCCACTTCTTTTCCGTCAAAACGTCCACAGCTCAGAGGCACAGCTCGATGGGGACAAATATCTCGCAGGGCAAAGACTTCGCCATCATTAGTACGCCCAAATAGTATCGGCTCGTTCAACAGCATTTTGGGCACCATTTTGCCTGTGGCGATCGCACTAGCTGGCAGTGCGTAGTACCAAGTATCTCGCACAAAAGAAACAGGGTTATTCATAAACTATTTGTTGGTGGAAGAACCAGACGCTGGTGGTTTTGATGAAGATTCAGGTTTACCCAAAATTGTTGCTGGCTGGGCAGAAAATCCGGGAATTAGCTTGGAGTATCTAAAATCTTGAGGTCCAGTATAGCCACTCAGTTTTGCAAGTTGTTCGGGTGGCTGAGTACCAGGATATTTTTTGCCTCCAATATCCCAAGTCGGGAAGCCCTCAATGCCCTCTTTACGGCAAAGATCTACTTGAGGATCTTTGCCTTGGGCGTGACACTCGATGTAATTGATATTGTCTTTGGCCTCTCTACCAAAAAGCTGTTTTTGTTCATAGCAGTGAGAGCAAAACCAACCACCATACATTTTGGCACCAGTCTTTTTCAAATGCTCTGCTAAAGCAATTTCGCTAGCTCCCGATTGGGAAGTTACTATCCAGCCATAGGGTTGAGAGGCTGGTCCAGCAGGTTCTAAAGAAGTGATTTCAATCTTAGTAGGACTGTTGGCTGTAACCGAAACACCAGCGCTAGAGTAGATCCCAAAAGATACCAAAAGAGTCAAAAATCCGGCGATGATCCCATTGGTAATCATGGCTCCCATTTGCTCCCACTCTCGGCCAATCAACACCAATATAAAAATAATGGTGGCAAAAATTGCGGAAGCAATGCAGTAAGGACAAGGTGCTTTAATTACAACTGCCAACAGGTAAACTAAATATCCACTAAACACTGCCATGGCGGTGCCACCAATAAACAATCCTGTCCAAGTAAGTTCTTGTAATTGGTTGTGCAGTTTTTTGTTGGACTTGGTATTAATTACCAAAGGCAAAATCGCCATCACCATCATTGCCAAATAGGCCAACAACCCAAACAAACTTAACGGAAATCCTAAAATATTGGCGTAAGGGCTGCTGAGTACCGCGTTGCAGCTATCTGCTAAACAGGCGGCTTTGCCACCGCCCAGCTTTACCGAGGTCAAGTAAGCAGTATCAACCACACCAAGAGCGGCAAACAGCCCAATTAAGGGACGAGATAAACGGTGAATTAGGGGGGCAGGACGACGCATAGGGGTATTTTTTTGACTTGGGTATATAGGAGCATTAGGGGTTTGAAGATTCCAGATAAGCGATCGAGCTTTGCTTGCTGCTGCGCATAGCTTCTACAAACTGGCTGACCCGGTTGGGATCGATCGACTGCTCTATTTTACCCTGTCGTTTTAAAGAACTGGAGACGATCGCCCCATCGGCGGCAGTGATTAGCTTCGAGATATTTTCCCAGTCTGCACCGCTGCCAATCAGCACCGGAGTATCTTTAGCAGCAGCGGTGGCCAGCTTCAGATCTTCTAGACTAGGCGGCTTGCCAGTAGAGCGGCCAGAAAGAATGATCGCATCGGCCAAGCCGCGCTCAATAGTATCGCAGACGGCAGTACTCAGGTGTGGAGTTCCCAACGGCTGAGCATGTTTCACCAACACATCGGCCAAGATCTTTACATCACAGCCCAATTCTCGCCGATAGCGGAGTAACTCGTAAGCACAGCCTTCAATCAGGCCCTGATCGGTAGCCATTACCCCGATCAATACATTGACCCGAATAAACTGTGCCCCCGTAGCCACGGCGATCGCCATGGCACTGCGGGCATCGTTGCGCAACACATTCACCCCCACCGGGATATTCACCAAGCCCATCAGTTTTTTGACCACTAAGGTCATGGTGCTAACCACCGCTGGGTCTACTTGACCTTTAGCAAAAGGAGCATCAAAAAAGTTTTCGACCATAATGCCATCTACACCACCCGAGGCTAAGGCCAGAGCTTCTTGTTCTGCTCGATCGATGACAGCCTTAAGGCTACCGCCCCAACGGGGCGAAGTTGGGAGCGGCAGTAAATGCACCACACCAATGATGGGGTGAGCTGTGCGAAAAGTTTGCTTAAAATTCACAGAAAAAACGGGATGATAAAAATTCAGGTGGACTGCCGAACGGTTGCAGGAAGGTATGCACTGTCAGAATAAACCCATGAATGCGATTGCCAACGGCGCACGAAACGTTCTGATTCTACCACTGCCGATGGTGGTCACTAGAATTCAAAAGACCCGAGATTGATCGGCTGGCGGTGACTTGTTCACAATCCGCAACATTATGCTACTATGGTTGGCAGTGGATAGTACCGTTCCAAAAAAGACTGGCAATTCGGCCAGTTCCTGTACCTTAGACTGCTCTGGCGAGTAGATAGCGGCTCCAGGCTTTGAATATTATGTTGTCGGCATTAGTGGTTGACGATGTGGTGCGGTAATTTTGAAAAGAATTTTGGAGTTGTAGAACTCCTGAACTTTGATGTGTCCTCTTCACCAGACCCTCAATAAAGTATTTAATGGTTAACAAACCTTCGATCGCCATATCTCATCTCGGTTGCGAAAAAAACAGAATAGATAGTGAACACATGCTCGGTCTGCTAATGCAGGCAGGTTATCATGTGGACGCTGATGAGAACACCGCTGACTATGTAATAGTTAACACCTGTAGCTTTGTGGAAAGCGCCAGGGAAGAATCGGTGCGCACTTTAGTTGAACTAGCTGCTGCCGACAAAAAAATTGTGATTACGGGCTGCATGGCGCAGCATTTTCAGAGCCAGCTTTTGGATGAAATCCCAGAGGCCGTGGCGGTAGTAGGTACTGGTGATTATCACCACATTGTGAATGTTATTGAACGCGCCGGTGCTGGCGAAAGAGTTGAACTAATTTCAGCGGAGCCTACTTATATTGCCGATGAGTGGTTGCCCCGTTATCGCACCACTTCAGAGGGCGTAGCTTATTTAAGAATTGCTGAAGGCTGCGACTATGCCTGTAGCTTTTGCATTATTCCCCACCTGCGCGGTAAGCAGCGATCCCGGACGATCGAATCTTTGGTAAACGAAGCCCAACGCTTAGCCGATGAGGGTGTCCAGGAACTAGTGCTGATTTCGCAAATCACCACTAACTATGGTCTAGATATTTATGGCAAGCCCCAGTTAGCAGAGCTGCTGCGGGCTTTAGGTAAAGTTGATATTCCTTGGATCCGGATGCACTACGCTTACCCCACTGGTTTGACTCCAGCGGTAATTGCGGCGATGCAAGAAACTTCCAATGTGATCCCCTATTTGGATTTGCCTCTACAGCATTCTCACCCCGATATGTTGCGGGCAATGAATCGTCCTTGGCAGGGTCACGTAAACGATCGAATCATCGAAAATCTGCGGCAGGCTTTGCCCACAGCAGTGATGCGCACCACTTTTATTGTGGGCTTCCCCGGTGAAACCCCAGAATACTTTACTCACTTAGAAGAATTTGTGGCTCGTCACCAGTTCGACCATGTGGGAGTATTTGCTTTCTCGGCAGAAGCTGAAGCTCCTGCTGGTAAGTTGCCCAACCAAGTTGCCGCCGACATTATGACCGAACGCCATGATGCGATCATGGCACTTCAGCAACCAATTTCTTTGGCCAATAACCTAAAAGAAGTTGGCAAAGTCGTCGATGTATTGGTAGAGCAAGAAAATCCTAGCTCCGGTGAAATGATCGGACGATCGGCTCGTTTTGCCCCAGAAGTAGACGGTCAAGTCTATGTGCGCGGTAGCGCCCGCTTGGGTTCGATCGTGCCAGTGAAGATCGATCGAGCTGATCACTACGACCTATATGGGGAGGTTGTTGCCTTCTAATATTGCACTAAGTTTCAGAGAGCTACCCTGTTGCGTTACCTAACCGGTTGTTTCAACTAAGTTATCTGACTGTATTGGTTTCAATCTGCTTGTTCTTTAAATAATTCTCCAAATTATGACCACTTCCTTTACTAGCC
>JAYUSV010000303.1:0-18134 GCA_043755495.1 Synechococcales cyanobacterium | reverse complement strand
TCAGATGCTGGCCAATCGCGGAGCCGACTATTCACATAAAAAGGACTATTGACAAAATCAATATATGGATTAGGTCGATCAAAGTTAATGCTCGGAGGAATTTGGCGGTGGTACAGAGCTAAAACAGTCTTAATGAATCCCGCCACCCCGGCAGCAGCCGTCAAATGCCCTAGATTGCTTTTGATTGAGCCAATCCCGCAGAACTGCTTGGCCTGAGTTTTGGTGCGGAATGCCTGAGTCAAAGCCTCCACTTCGATCGGATCCCCGATCGGGGTAGCTGTGCCGTGAGCTTCGATATAAGAAATGCTGGCTGGATCAACTCCAGCTTCTTGCTGCGCTTGCAGAATCGCCCCCATTTGACCACTAATACTCGGTGCCGTAAAACTAACTTTATCGGAGCCATCATTGTTAAGGCCGACCCCTTTGATCACGGCATAAACTCTATCGCCATCAGCGATCGCCTCTTCTAAACGTTTGAGAACTACAATCCCCGCTCCATTATTAAACGAAGTCCCCTGAGCATTGGCATCAAAAGGCCGACAGTGACCATCTGGAGTAAATATGGAACCTTCTTGATATAAGTAACCAGTATTTTGCGGTGGCATAATCGAAACCCCGCCAGCCAAGGCCACATCGCACTGCCGATTTAATAACCCCTGATAAGCCTGAATAATTGCTACCAAAGAAGTAGAACAAGCGGTACTAATACTAATGCTTGGCCCTTTCAGGTTTAATTTATAAGAAGCTTTGGTGGATAAATAATCTCGATCGTTTACCAAATGAGTCTGCAATTCCCCAAATCGATCGAGGATATCTGCCCGACCACTTAAATGTTTCTCAAAATAAGTATTATCGGCAGCACCAGCATACACCCCAATCCTATTGTTTTCTTCTACCGCACACCCGGCATTCTCTAATGCCTGATGCGCCAATTCCAAAAAAATCCGCGCTTGGGGATCCGTCATTTCGGCCTCTCTAGCCGAAATCTGAAAGAACCCCGCATCAAACAACTCCGCCCCTGCCAAAACTCCCTTCGCTCTCACATAGTTAGGATCATCCAACAACACCGGATCCACAATCCCACTTATTTCATCCTTCTCAAAGAAAGTAATCGCCTCCCTCCCCGCACAAAGGTTCTCCCATAACTCATCTACACTATTCGCCCCCGGAAATCTCCCCACCATCCCAATCACTGCAATTCCAGTAGTAATCGGCAAATTCCAACTCTGATTAGAGGAATCTTGTTTCGCGCTCCTACCCCCCTTCAACCCTTGACGATCACTGATCGCCTTCGTCAGATACTGACTCATCGATCGAATAGTCGAGTACTGATACAGTCTCACTACCGAAACCTTTAACTCAAACCGCTCTTGAATCTGAGCAATAACTTTCAATCCCAACAAAGAATTACCACCCAGATCAAAGAAATTATCGGCGACTCCTATCTGATCAAGTTGCAAGATCTCCGCCCAAATCTCAGTTAAGATCTCTTCTGTAGAATTGCCAGCAGCGACAAAACTGGCTTCATCAATCCCAAAGTTAGCTGCTTGGGGTGCAGGTAAAGATGATCGATCGATCTTGCCATTAGTAGTTAAAGGAATACTCTCCACAGCCACAAAAGCTGCTGGCCTCATGTAGTCTGGCAACTGCTGCTTAAGGCTTTCCCGTAATTCTGAGATATTTAGTGGAATACCAATAATCGTCACTAAATAGGCCACCAATCGCTGATCACCAGGTTGATCTTCTCTGACCATCACCACGGATTCTGTTACCACTGGATGCTGGTTAATTACCGCTTCAATTTCGCCCAGTTCAATCCGAAAACCCCTAAGTTTGACCTGGTTATCGATGCGGCCTAAATATTCAATATCTCCATTTGGCAAATAACGAACCAAATCACCGGTCTTATATAGTTTTATAGATCCAAGGAAAGGATTCTGAATAAACCTTTCGGCAGTGAGTTCTGGGCGATTCAAATATCCCCGTGCTACCCCAGCACCACCCACGTACATTTCACCAGCAATGCCTACCCCAACTTGTTGCTGCTCTTCATCCAAAATATATAGTTCTAAATCAGGAATCGGACAACCAATTACACTGCCACTATTTTCCTGCAAATCAGCAGAACTAATAGGTCGATAGGTAACATGAACAGTGGTTTCGGTGATGCCATACATATTCACTAACTGCGGTTGGGCATCGCCATATTTGGCAAACCAAGGCTTCAAGCTTTGCAGATCTAGTGCTTCTCCCCCAAAAACCACTAAGCGTAGCGATAGTTTATCAACAGCTTCATTCGCACCAGTAGCCACTCGCAGTAGTTGGCGGAAGGCCGAAGGAGTTTGGTTCAGTACTGTCACCTGCTCACGCTGCAACAGATCGTAGAATTCCTGGGGCGATCGGCTCACAGCAAACGAAACAATCACCAACTTGCCACCATAGATCAATGCTCCCCAAATTTCCCATACCGAAAAGTCAAAAGCGTAGGAATGGAACATTGTCCACACGTCATACCGATCGAAGTGATACCAATTTTGAGTAGCCTCAAATAACCGTCCCACATTGCTATGGGAAATCAGCACTCCCTTCGGTTTACCCGTAGAGCCAGAAGTATAAATAATATAGGCCAGATTATCGGGAGTAACTGAGCTGACCAAGTTGGTAGTAGGTTGCGCCGCAATCTTTGGCCAATCTTGATCCAAAGACACTAACGATCCAGAATAAGCTGCAAAAGATCCGGCTAAATCTTTGGTGGTCAACAGCACCGAGACTTGAGCATCTGCCCAGATATAAGCTAAGCGATCTGCTGGATATGCTGGATCCAGAGGTACATAAGCTCCCCCGGCTTTTAAAATTCCCAATAAGCCAACAATCATTTCCAGAGAGCGCTCTACACTAATTCCCACCAAAGTCTCCGCCCCGACCTGGAGTGTTTGCAGGTAATGAGCTAACTGATTAGCTCGGTCGTTCAACTCCCTATAGGTAAGCTGCTGATCTTCAAACACCACTGCGATCGCCTGGGGAGTAAGAGCCACCTGCTCTTCAAATAGTTGATGAATACATTTACTTTGGGGATAATCCTGAAGTGGTCGCCGCTGCAAAAATTGCTGCTGGTCTGGATCAGATTTTTTGCTGCGAGTGGTAATTCCTACTAAGTTGTCCTGGAAATACTGATTGAGTTGATCGATTACCACCCGATCAAAAACCTCAGTATTGAACACTAAATCCGCAGTCATCCCCATCACAAACAGCGTTGTCAAATCAGCCCGGTCTAAAACTCCTCGTAGATGAACGCCTGCTTGTTGGAACTGAGCAAACAGCGCTTCACCTGCAACCTCATAAACCTCCTGATCGACAATGCTTACCTGAGGGTCATAATTTAAAACTAGTCGCGCCAGCCCTAAAGCCTCTACCCATTTTCCCTGCTGCGCTAGACTAATAACATTGTATAGAATTCGATCGCCAAACAATTTAATCCAAACTCGCTCGCCCTCAGCATAAGCCTCGGCATATTCGGGATGCTGCTGCACGTAATCCTGTTGCAGCCGATGAGCATAGACAGCACCTACCAGCATAGCTGCGGACTTACTAGACATGTTCTGATCACGAATTCGATATTCAGAAACTATTTGATGGTGATAGTAAATCGGGAAATCTTGCGCAATCCGCAGCAACAGATCAATATCTTCTAAAGCCCACAGCTCTCGATTGTATCCACCCACCACCTCGAACATCCTGCGCCGAAACATCACACAGGCACATTGGGTGCGATGTCGATCGGCCAGAATGCTGGCGTAGCTGGCGATCAGTGGTTGTTGTTCAAAGGTGTTCTCAGTACTAAAAGTCTCATCAGCCCGTGCCAACTGGTAAAGATAACGACCAAACACAAATCCTACTTCTGGGCGCTCTTGTATGGCCTCTAAGCCAATCTTTACTGCCGAAGGCAGCAGACAGTCATCGCTGTCTAAGAAAATTAAATATTTCCCCGAACTAGCTTCTACGCCCTTATTCCGAGCGGCAGGCAGACCTTGATTGCTCTGGTAAACATATTTTATGGTTGAATACTGTTCACAAACTACTTTTGTTTCATCGGTAGAACCATCATCTACTACGATGATTTCACAGCCACGATGAGTTTGATTAATCACACTGTCAATGGCTGCTGGTAAATACTTGGCGCTGTTATACGCCGGAATAATTACAGAGATCATTGTGTCACCTGGATTATCTAGTGAGTTTTGCATGGTTAAGAATGATGCTTCTCAACAACCCAACCGATTTATAACTGGCAATTGGGAGGATATTGAAACAAAGATATTTGCGGGTTAATAATCAGTTCCTTTGCCATTATACCAAAAATCTCGCTAACAACCTCCTACCTATTACCTAATAAGCCCCCTCTGCTGACAAAACCACCTTGACTGATTTCAACAAAATTTTGATATCTAGCCAAATAGACCAGTTTTTGATGTAGTGAACATCAAGTTCGATCACACGCTCAAAATTCAAGATGTTCGATCGACCAGAAACCTGCCATAGACCGGTAATACCCGGTAAGACTTCATATCTGAAAAAATAGTGGTCAGCAAATTTGCCCACATCTCGCATGTTAAAAGGTCGAGGACCCACTAAACTCATTTCGCCCCGAATGACATTGATCATCTGTGGTAACTCATCTAGGCTAGACCGGCGCAAGAACTTACCAACACGGGTAATGCGAGGATCGTCTTTGATTTTGAAGCCAACACCATCCTTAGTTTCATTTAAGTGTTCTAGTGTTCCCTGTAATTTCTCAGCATCACTCTGCATAGTCCGAAATTTCCAGATCTTGAATTTTCTACCATGAAAACCCATCCGAGTTTCTTTGTAGAATACTTTACCAGGAGAATCGAGTGTAATGATTACGGCGATTAGCAGATATAGAGGAGAGAAAATAACAATAAATAAGGCCGCAAGGCAGAAATCCATCAACCGTTTAATAAAATAGCCCTTAGCTACGTTGGCAATACCATACAATACGTCCCACTGTGGACCTTTCGTAAAGAGTGACTTCTGCAACCGTATAGCTTTAATGACTTTGTATCCAGAGGATTTGGTAGATGAATAAGATTGCATCATGGCATGATACCCGTTGTCCTTATAGAATTTTAAAAAAGCGCCAAAATAATTACCAAGGCAGAACCTAATAAATAGTGAATTAAATCCCTCCAAGCCATGCCAATCAAAGCTTTCAAGGAAGTCTTCGTCTATCAATTTCAGTTATAAAAAATAGTGATGATTTGAACTGCCCTGAAAAAGTAATGTTATTTTCGCACGCTACAATTATTAGCTGAAACGGGCTTGCACTGTCAACAGAGGCCATGGTGATTGCGACTTTTTGCGTAGACTGCTATTCTCAGCCAATTTGGTGGTCTCAACACCGTTGGGCTGGACGATTAATCAAGGGAATCACTATGGATTTACAAAATTTTAAAATAGAGCGAAGGAAACGAAAATTAATGATAGGGAGCAGACAAAAGGATGTGACGAATAGTGTGTAAACACTATATTTAAATATTTGCTTCACTGGCAAATCCTCTTGAACGACCTACTGGGATCTATGCTATGAGGGCTTTCTGAGTTGATTTCTTTGCTTTAGCAAAGCTAGAAGGGCACCCATACTGCTTAGGAGGCAAATTTTATTAATGACTGTGATTCTATCACTTGCGTGATGTAGATCGTTGCTTTCTAGTGACTATAATGCTTTTTCTATGTGATCGGAATCACTCATGCTACGATCAAAAATACAATCACTGACAAAATCCAATAATTATGCAACACAACTGAATGTTCAAGATAGCAGGACTTCGTTTTTGGTAAAAAGTTCCTATTTAGATTTAGCCTCAGCAATTTGGCTCGACTTTGAGGATAAAAAATGTAGTACCTGACAAGAAAGCCATTGTTTAAGCAGAGCCGCAGACTAAGATCACTCCAAGCTCAAAAAGAGTCTGAGAAAGGTTTTAACCGAATGGGTGCGCATTTTTCCTTAGTTCACTTCATAAGCACCGATGTCATGCCTAGAACCTGCTGGTCTGGTTTTTCCGGTCAAGTCCATGTAAGCAGCATTTGCTGATGTCCCAGCATTAATAGCCGGACTATTGGCCCGCAGGCGAAAGTTTGCTTTACCAGGAGAGTTCGAAGGATTGATGAACAAGGGAGAGACATTAATCAAATTATGTTTACCCAAAGTGCCACTCGATTTGCCTGAGCCAAAGAAGATAATGCCGTTATAAAATAGGTTGTAATCCCAAACATTGTCAGAAGAATAGTCATTAACAAGGGTTTTCTTGGAGCTATTTGCAGCATAGGCAATATTGTTATAGAAACGAATATTAGAACTAAAGAAAGCGCTGAGTTCGCCATTAGTAGTTCCATGCAAATTACTGGATCTTAGGTTCTTGAAAGCAGTATTGTTTCTTACCACCACATTGTCACTTTGAAAAACATGGATTCCCCGTCCGCCATTATCAAAAACGACATTGTTTTCTACTAGAGTTGATGCGGTATATTTAGGAAGCTGCTTTTGCCCCTGAGTGTGGCGAAAGTCGTCGATAATAATCCCGTTGCCATCAGTTACTGTGCCATCTTCTTTGGTTTTTTTGTTTTCATTAGCAAAGGATATATTCCCTCTAATAATATTATGAAATCCTGGCCGAGAGTCAGATGCTACAGCTTGGTAAATAGAAATTCCACTACATAAGAAAGGCGAGCGGAATGAGTTCCTATAAATAAGATTACTTTCGATATGCAAATAATCTGTTTCTTGGCCAGAAATCCCACCACAGCCAGAATCATGAATTTCGTTTTTTAAAATCTGGGTGTGGTGATTACCGCTACCAACATGGATTCCCGAGCCATCGGCTGTTGAAGTAATTTCAAATCCGATGATTTTAATATAATTCCCCTCAATTTTGAAAGTACCATCCTGTGTTCCTATAATAAAAGGCTTATGGCCAGGAAAAGCCTGAAATGCAATCGGGCTTTTAGCACTACCCGATTGCTTGATGGTGATATTTTCTAGATAAACACCATTTTTAACGTAGACAGTATCACCAGCATTTATTTGCTGATTGGCTTTGCCGATGGTTTTAAATGGCAACTTCTCTGATAATCCATCATTAGTATCACTACCTTTAGATATATCTACGTAATATTTATTGCCAGAGCCTTGACCAACAGCTTTTCTTGATTGTGGTAATTCTTTTCCGAAGCTGGCTAGGTGAGTTTGTCCCTGAGCCATCTTTTGCAGAGCATAACCGGCAACTAGCAAGAAAGCTCCGATTAAAGCTAGTTTTTGATGATAAATATATTTAGTCATATTGATAGGAGATGAGTGACAGCCTGATTTACTTTGCTAAACGGCTTTGGATTAGCTGCATTAAAAAAAAAGCTACAAAGCGGGGATTATGCTTAAAGTATCGCTTCCACAAACGTTTTGGCTCCATCAAGAGTCTAAATAGCCACTCTAGACCGAACTTTTGCATCCAGATTGGAGCCTGCTTAATCCGTCCCGAATGAAAATCAAAAGCCGCACCAACACCCAGCATTACCGCCGGAATACGTTCTCGGTGTTCTGACATCCAGATCTCTTGACGGGGACAGCCAATCCCTACAAATAAAATGCGCGCACCAGATGCCGCAATTTGTTCGGTATAAGCTTCGTCTTCTTCCTTGGTCACTGGCCGAAAGGGTGGAGAAATCTGACAAGCAATATCGATCGAGGGAAACTTATTTTTCAAAAAATCAGTAAAGGCTACTAGGCTGTCGGTAGTGCCACCATAGAGGGCGATTGGCACGTTCATCTGGGCAGCGGCTTCGCACACAGTTAAAGTTAAAGCTGGCCCACAAACTCGTGTCGCATTTTTGACTCCTAAACCCCGCAGACCCCACACCAAGGGCATCCCATCGGGAGTTATTAAATCGGCGCTGTTAACAATATCAGCGAATTTAGGGCTATCGTATGTCTCCATGGTCATATGAACATTAGAAGCGCAAACATAGGCACTTTTACCTGCCTTAGCTCCAGCAATGATTCTCGCAGTAGCATCATCATAGGTTGTAGCATCTACTCTCATACCGATGATGTGTCGAGATTCTAGAATGGGCATATGCGCAAACTGCAATTCCATTTTGTAAGATACTCCATCATTAATCAATGCCACCTATTATCACATTATTTTTTCTGGATGGCTGAAGCGTACAGGTTCGACAATGACTCCATATAACTGTGGATATTTAAATCTTTCACGCTATTGCGACCAGCAGATCCCAAAGATAAGCGCAAAGATTCATCTCTAATGAGAGATTGTATCGCTTCCACCAACTGGCTTTGGATACCTGGCTCTACAAGTAAGCCATTTTGCTGGTCGACAATTACCTCAGGAATACCACCTACTGGTGTGACAATTACCGGTAAACCCCAAGCCATCGACTCTAACATCGACATGGGTAGTCCTTCGTTATAAGAAGGCAGAATAAAGGCATCGGCAGTAGCTAGCAGTTTGTCTCGTTGTTCAGCATCTAGCCAGTCCAGAATAGTGATTTTATCAGTAAGATTCAAGTCCTTAATAAGCTGATTGGCCGCTGCCAAATCTCCATTGCCTGCCAAGACTAACTCTACATTATATCGATCGACTTCAGATAAAACAGCAAAAGCATTGATTAAGTCGAAAGCACCTTTATCTTGTTTAGGAAAAGACATGAGAGATTGAGCAATATCTAAGGCCCCGCCGCGTTTGCCAATTCGGCCTAAGAAAATAAACTTTAAATGCTTCCGGCCTTCTCTATAGGGAGTACTAGATGGTAGATCCACTGGGTTGTATAGTACCGAAACTCTGCTGCTATCAAGAGATAATTTATGGATGTAGAAATCTTGCCAGCTTTTAGACAAAACTATGATTCTACATTTCCGAAAGAGAGCAACTAAGATGTTTTGAACCAATGGGGGAAGTCCGGCGTAGAATTCTTGGTAGGTTGCTCCATGAGCATGCAGAATAATTGATTGGTGAAAAAGAGAAGCGATAAATACTAGTATCGATTTTCTGAGCGTACTACCCCGCTCGGAAAAATGGATATGTATAACATCAACATCTCTACGAAATATTCTTACAACCAAGCTTTGAATGGCTTTGCAAAACAAAATAACGTTATGAGCTGCTGACCCTTGCCCGATCGTTGCAACATGATTGATCTGGAGCTGTGGTGGGGCATTATTGAGAATTAGTTTCTCAACAGAAGTTACCCCACCCTTGACATCGAGACCGGTGCCAAACATTAATACTCTGATAATTGGATAGTGTTTTTGAGCAAGCATTATATTTTATAAAAAAATGGTTTAAAACCTACATTTCTTCGAGTACATAGGTTTTTCTTTTCCTCAAGCGGTAACTGTTGAGCGAGAGAAAAGTAGAAACCTGCATCACCCACAGAAAGTTATTTTGCAGCAGCAGGGAGCTTTCGGTTAGATTTGCTAAAATAATGTAAGAAAATAATATTGTTGGCCAAAAGCCATCTGAAGTTTTTACCATCCTGACATTTTCTAAAGCTTTTTTAAACCCGATAAAAAACTGAATAGCATAAAGTGAGAGGCCAATTAGTCCCAATTCTAAGCAAAGATCTAAATAACCATTATGACCATTTGGAGCTTTGAATGTGGAAGCATTCCAGATATAAGCAGAGGGACCATCTAGACCCTGCCAAAATGCTCCAAACCCATAGCCCACTAGTGGACTGTCTCGAATTTTATCTAACATCAGCGGCCAGAAATTTGTGCGCCCCGTGAGGGTTAAATCCTTACCAAATACCCCTGCAACTTGTCCAGCATTAGATGTAATTAATGTGTAAATAATGGTGCCAAATGACGATGCCCCTATTAGGGCTGGAACCATAAAAATATATTTCCATTGAAAAACATGCAGAATCAATAGAACCCCAGCTAAAATAATTAAGTTTAATAATGGGGATGAAGCCCTAGATAGCAATATTAACATCACAGAGGATCCCAATAACCCCCATAAAACCCATCGATGTTTTTGAGCTTGCAATGAAAGCAGAGTAAATACCATGGTGCTAATCACCATCATCTTGCCAAGAACATTTTTGTGGTTGTAGATGCCCCGCCAAGCTCCAGTATGTACCCCACCCATCTGTCCAAATTTTGGCAATAACACTGCAAAAATAATACTGGTAATTACAATAGTCCCAAATGTCCAACCTAATAACTGCAATTGTTCTTTAATGGTATATCGACTAGTGATATATAGCGAGAAGATCATGGTACCAGTCAATGCAATTACCCGGGTTTTAGTGATGTCTGGTACTGCTGACCAAAAATAAGAACAAGCTGCAAATATTAATAATAACCAAACTAATTTACCATTAAAAATTACTGGAATCACTTTCTTCCAACGCAAAGCCATCAGACCAAAAGCAATCAAATAAATTACTGAAAACAAAACATTAATTAGGGCAAAACTTGTCGGATCGTCACCTGTATCACCTTCACTAACTCCGCCCGAAAGAATCACCAGTAATGGGCCGCCAGAGTAGTGAACAAAAGAAGTAATTGCAAATACTTTCTCCGCCAGGATTAAGAGTTTATTATTCATAGTTGCTGACATTCTCGACCAAATATTGGCTAAGATATTCTCCTAAAGTAATTATTCAGCTCTCGATAAATTTTTGTTGCCCAAACAAGATGCCACAACCCTCACAAGAAGTCAGTGATAACTATCACAGCTCCCGACGACAAACCCGATCCAGTGGATTCTCAAGCGCCTCTAAACTCGCTATTATTTTGTGCTTTTCTGGTATAATTCGCAAATGTATCTGCACCAATATATTAAGAGTGAACCTCTCATGACTAAATTTTCTAGTCTGCAAGTGTGCCTGGGCTTCATAATTTGCTCTAGCCTAGCAGTAAGCGCTACTGCAAAAGAAACTCTCACGAGCCAACGCTCTGAAGCCCAAGTCTCGGCTTGGCTAGAAAAACATCGCAACCAGCCTCCAGCCATGCGGGCTTTTTTACAGCGAATGCCTAAGGGTGGTGATATTCATAGCCATCTCAGTGGCGCAGTATACGCAGAAAATTATTTAAAATGGGCAGCAGCAGATGGATATTGTGTCGATCCAGTAGCCAAAACCCTAATTGAACCAAGTGCTTGTGGTCAAAACAGCAAATATTTTCCAGCTTCTGAATTATTTAACCGCACTGCTACATACGATGCTTTAGTCGATCAGTTTTCTACTCGTAACTTGGGCTTTGCCAAAAAATCTGGCCACGACCAATTTTTTAGTGCAGTGGCAGTTAGAGTCTGAGTTTGCCGAATTCGAGGCATTATCCTGGCTCCGTTGATTGATCAACCCTAGTCCAAAATTTATCAGATCTATAATGTCTACAGAATTTACCATCGGTGCAAAAGTTTGTCTAGCCAGTCAGCCACCCTATCTCAAAACTGCTGAGCCGATGCCTATGCTCCGGCCAGGGCAGTTGATTTCAGTGGGTGCAATCGGCACTATTATTGCTCGTCAGCCGGGTGAGCATTGGGTAGTAAAGTTCGATCGAGGGTCTTTTCTGATCGATGGTAAATACCTCAACAGCACAATAGATCTGATATAGCCCCAAAATTAACAAGGCTTGCGATATCCTAGTGCAAGAGTCACTGAGAGATCACACCTGCTATGAAATACCGTCGCTTTGGCCGTACCGAGCTATCCGTCCCCGTTTTTTCTTGTGGGGGAATGCGCTATCAGTATAAATGGCAAGACATTGGGATGCCCGGAATCCCCGCTGACAGTCAGCAAAACCTAGAAGCCACCATTCGTAGATCGCTAGAGCTGGGCATTAACCATATCGAAACTGCCCGCTTTTATGGGTCTTCGGAAGTGCAGCTCGGCCAAGTTTTACCCAAGCTCGATCGATCGAGCTTTATTTTTCAGACCAAAATTGGTCCAGAAGCCGACCCCAAAAAGTTTCTGGCTAACTTTAATCGATCGATGGAGCTATTACAACTCGACTATGTAGACTTGCTGGGCATTCATGGCATCAACAACGCCGAGTTATTAGAACAAACCATTCGTCCCGGTGGTTGTTTGGAAGTAGCCAGAGCATTGCAAAAAGCTGAGCGAGTGAGGCATATAGGTTTTTCTACTCATGCACCTACTGATGTTATTTGTCAGGCGGTCTCTACTAACGAATTTGATTACGTAAATTTGCATTGGTACTACATCAATCAAAACAACTGGGCGGCGATCGAAGCTGCTACCAAGCACGATATGGGGGTATTTATCATTAGCCCTACCAACAAAGGCGGCCTGCTCAATAAGCCCTCAGCTAAACTGCAAGAACTCTGTCAACCCCTCAGCCCGATGGTGTTCAACAATCTGTTTTGTCTTAGCCACTCCCAAGTGCATACCCTAAGCATAGGAGCCTCGGTGCCCAGTGACTTTGACGAGCATATTAAAACTCTGGAATTCCTCGATCGAGCAGAAGAAGTTTTACCGCCCATTATCCAGCGTCTGGAACAGGCAGCAATCGATAAACTAGGCGAAAACTGGTATCGCACCTGGCATGATGGTTTACCTGAACATACTGCAACTCCGGGCAATATCAATATCCCCGCGATTTTATGGCTCCGAAATTTGGCATTAGCTTATGATATGGAAGAATATGGCCGGTTACGCTATAACTTACTAGAAAATGGTGGCCATTGGTTTCCAGGCGCGCGGGCTAATGATGTTGGTCAATATGACCTGACAGAATGTCTAAAAAATAGTCCCCATGCGGCCAAGATTCCGGCCTATTTAGAAGAAGTCGATCAACTTTTGGGTGGCGAAGGAGTGAAGCGATTGTCTCAGAGTTAGGGGAGATACAACTCTTCACTACCAACTCCATCAACCAAACAAGAGGCGTGAGGCTCTACAATATATAGCCACGTATACCATGCATTGAACCTTGACCGACTCAATCTTGTCTGATGAACTCTTCCGGGGCTACGATGCAATCATCGTCGGCGCTGGTGCGGCTGGACTCTATTCAGCCCTCTGTTTGCCCGCACATTTAAAGATTGCCATCATCAGCAAAGATTCGATCGCCACCGAGTCCCCGCCGGTAGCGAGTAAATGGGCACAGGGCGGCATTGCTGCCGTGGTGAGCGAGGCGGATTCAGTGGAGCTGCACATCCAAGACACTCTCAAGGCTGGGGCTGGACTCTGTGACCCGGTGACAGTAAGATTTTTAGTCGAAAATGCCGCTCAGTGTGTCGCTGATTTAGTAAACATGGGCGTGGCGTTTGATCGAGTATCCACCCTAGGCGGTGACTCTACCCTAGCCATGACTTTAGAAGCCGCTCACTCTCGACCACGAGTGCTACACGCCGCTGATACCACTGGTCGCACTGTCATGAAAGTATTGCTCGAACAAGTCAGATCTCGATCAAACATTCACACTATTGCCCCTGCTCTAGCTTTAGATCTATGGGTCGAGGCAGGTCAATGCCAAGGAATCAGCTTGGCATACGGCGACGAAATTCGCTGGCTGCGTGCGCCAGCAGTAATTTTGGCAACTGGGGGTGGAGGACAGGTCTATGCTCATACTACCAATCCTGAAGTTAGCACTGGAGACGGAGTGGCTATGGTCGATCGAGCGGGAGGCACATTGGCCGACTTAGAATTCGTGCAGTTCCACCCTACCGCCTTGAAAATATCAGGCGCACCACGCTTTTTAATTAGCGAAGCTGTGCGCGGCGAGGGGGCTTATTTAATTGATGATCAGGGCGATCGGTTTTGTTTTCAGTATCACCCCGATGGTGAATTGGCTCCTCGGGATGTAGTTAGTCGAGCGATTTTTTCCCACTTAGCCAAAGTCGGGGGAGACAAAGTATATTTAGATCTGCGATCAATGCCCCTGGACACCGTTAGTCATCGGTTTCCCAATATTATTCAGGTCTGTCAAAGCTGGGGAATTGATGTATTTAATCAGCCAATTCCAGTCTCACCAGCGGCGCACTATTGGATGGGTGGTATCGCTACCGATGTACAGAATCACACTACTATTGCAGGGGTCTATGCAGTGGGTGAAGCTAGTTGTACGGGAGTGCATGGGGCAAATCGGTTGGCCAGTAACTCTTTACTGGAATGTTTGGTATTTGGGGCAGGGTTTGCTCACAGTGATGTGCAATCTGTTTTAGATGAGCCAATATCGATTAGCTTTACTAAGCCTGAGATCTTGAAGATGGCAGATTGGGAGCCACAGCAACAAGTTATTATGACTATGCGTCAAGAGTTGCCCGATGTAATGTGGCAGGTGGCAGGAATTGTACGAGATGCGGTTAGTTTGCAGGCTGGCTTAGAGAAAATAAAGGTTTGGCAACAGCAGTTTGAGCAACTGCCAATCTCGAAAGTTTTGCAGATTTCACCACTGGAGCAGATAATAAAGTTGCCTATTGATCTAATGGCCTTGCGGCTGTGGTCAGAAACTCGTAATTTGTTGCAGGTGGGTAATTTGATTATAAGTAGTACTTTATTCCGTACCGAGAGTCGAGGCGGTCATTTTCGCTCCGATTTTCCGGTGGCTGATTTGGCTTGGGAAAAACATAGTTTAACTAATGGTGGTAAGTGGAGTCGATCGAGTGGCGAAAAAATACTAGACCCAAATAATATTAGTTCAAGCAATCCAATCCCACCAGGCAAATCTTATAGAATAGAATAGTAGAAGACATCCAAATGAAGCGATACTAATATAGCCAGTACGTGGATGGGTAGAAAATAAAATACCGAGTGCTAAAGACATTGGAGCAATTGTATAAATATGTCTGTGGAGTGATGCTTTAGTTCCAGTCAAAGTTAAAAAAATCAGAAAGCAGCAGCTATAAATTAAAAGCATTGAATTTATTTTTTTACGGAAATTCCACATCAGCCAAATAGCAATAGCTGGCATTGCTATTTGCAATAATGCTGTATAATACACAACAAAAGGAATCACAATTATTACAGACATCATATATCCCCAGCTTGAGAAATAATATAGCAATCCATTTATTACCAGTAAAGCAATCGCAATAACATATACATAAATTTGTGGTTCGATTTCCAGAACAGGGCCAAAAATATCTTTTAGTAACCCAGCCCAACTTGGTTGTGGCCAGCCAGATTGAGCGATCAAAAAAGCAAATGGCTCATTGAATTTTCCCCAACAGAATAGACTAAAAGCAATTAATCCACCTGCCATAGTGAGGGCACTTAAATAAGCAATTAAAGGACGGCGCTCAACCCAAGCAAATAAAAGTAATGCCGGGATCAAAACTATCCCTGGTGGCCGAGTCGCTGTGGCAATAACTCCAAGAAATGAAGCTCCCATATATTGATGACTTTGAAAACAGATCAGAGTAGAAATTGTTAACAGCAGAAAAAGAGATTCTGTATAAGTAACGGTGCAAAATAAAGACATAGGAAACCAAGTCATTGTTGCCGTCGTCCATCTGGCAACAGATCTGCCATACATTTTATTTATCCATGGATAAAAAATTAGAAGTGCCACTAAAAATGCTGTATTGCTAATTATTGTTCCAGCAACATCAAAGGGGATTCCCAGCAACATTAAAGCTTTTACAATTAGTGGGTACATTGGGAAAAAGGCAATATTATATTGTTGGCTGCTAATGTATGTATATTCCTTGTGAATCAAGTTGACATTATACGTGTATCCGTTAGTAACTATGTTACGATAATGCTCACCATCCCAATGTGTGAAAAGCTCCCAACTGGGATGAGGAATAAAATCTTTTACTTGTAGCGTATCTTGGCCTATAGCACTGAAGCTGATTGGATTAAAGTGCATTACTGGGGCAATCAGTTGCAGCCCGATTACAATAACTAATCGACTCGCAAACCACACCAGCAAAACAAATAAAAACTCATCTAGTTTGAATTGTTTTTGGATATCCGACAAATGTATCTTTAGGTTCTCAATAGTCATAATCAGTAAAAAACATTCTGTAGATTAAAATCCAAGTGGTTAGCAAGATCGATGCATATAGATTAAAACAGCCTTAATACTATCGTCAAAGTAAATGCAGAGAACTGATTAAAGTTCATTAACTTATTGTACTTTTTGAGATAAATCCAACAAGTTGGCTAGCTTGTAGACAATCCGCGCCCCCACATTACCATCCCAATCAGCATCACCAACCTCGGCCAAGTCGAAGCCAATAATTTGTCTACCACTGTTGACTACTTCCCGAAACAAACAGTAAGCCTGCTCTAACTCCAGTCCTCCCGGCACTGGCGTACCGGTATGAGGGCAAAGTTTTGGATCTAAGCCATCTACATCAAAGCTGATATGTACTTGCTGAGGCAAATGTGCCACAATCTCGCGGCAGATTGCTAGCCAATTTTGGCCAGCATAAAGCCGCTGCTGCACAGCAGTATCGTAATAGGCCACTACCCGTTGATCGGAACCATTGATCAAATCCACCTCATCTTGGCAAATATCTCGTAGCCCGACCTGCACCAACTTGGTAATTTGAGGAATTTGCAGAGCATTAAACATAATGGAAGCGTGAGAGTAGGTAAAGCCCTCGTAAGCATCGCGTAAATCGGCATGGGCATCGATGTGCAAAATGCCAAAGCTATGATACTTGGTGGCTAAGGCGCGAAAGTATCCTAACGGCGAACTGTGATCACCACCAATTACTGCAACCCGTTTACCTCGATTCAAAGCCTGCTGACAGCGATCGAACAACCATTGATTCACTTCCTCTCCCGCTGCATCCACTTCAGCTAAGACCGCTGTCAAATCTGGCTCCAGAGATTCGCCCTGCTCTAATTGATCGATCACCAAGGCCGCTTGCCCCCGATAATGCTGATTCTTAGCCAAAATCTCAGCAGAAATCGGCTCCATAAAAATCCCCTGCTGCCAGCCAGTCGGATGATCGAAATCAAATAAATCTAACTGGGGCGAAGCCGCTAAAATTCGTTGTGGGGCGTTAGCTGTTCCGGCTCCATAAGAGACCGTGACTTCCCAGGGCACGGCAATTACGATTAATTTGGCGGTTTCATAAGTGTGGGGTAGGCCAAACAAATTGCCATTGGCACAGCCAACTCCACTGGGATCATATTCCGGATTCATAGAAGTTATTGGGTTGAGAATTTGTTTGCACAGTAACATGAAGGATATCGCAGGTTACTCCCTATGCCCAAGCTGACATTTTCCACTATTTCTCTCGCCGAGCTAAAATCCTGTGTCAACCTTCAAGAAGGAACTGTTGGCAACTACGGCTGGAATCAAGTCAGCAATATTACTTTGACCGCCCATGAACTGCAACGAGTTACCGAGGTCAGCGACTATTTGCTGAATCGTGATACCACGCTGATGAATGAAGCAACGGTTTGGGGTAAGGCTATTTTCCCGTTGCTGACTTTAGCCGAGCAGGGGAGTATAGAAATCTGGGCAGAAGTTTTGCTCAGAGCAAAATACAAGTCTTTTGAGCTGGATGGGGTGGCTGATGGCGTTTTGGGCAAAAGTGTAATTGGTCGGATCGAAGCGCCGTATTTGGTGGTGGTGGAAGCCAAAAAGGGCATTGATGCCCAAAATCCGGTGTATCAGCTATACGGCCAGCTTTTAGCGGCGGCTCATTTAAACTGGGAACTGAACGGTAATGATTGCCAAGAAATCTTTGGTTGCTATACGATTGGCGACACCTGGAAGTTTGTACGGGCAGAAGTTTCCGATATTGCAGCCGATCGACCCTCACTAAAAACAGAGTACTCCCGCGAATATGTGGAAAAATTAGAAGCAGAAACTATTCTAAAATTGCTCAAGGGCATTGTGCAGAATCATTTAGCTGCCAATTAACGTAATTTATGAGTCTTTTGGTTAAGTTGTTCACAAGTAATTCAAATCTAATTACATAATATTAGTCAGATTTAATATCTCTCACTTGAAACTTCCCATTTTCTCCTAAAGAGTAATCGTTTAAATCAATAGGAATTTTAGTGAGCCTTGCTTTCACAGCTTCCGTAATATTAATACCCTCTTCCTCCTGACTCACGCCTAGTATAATTAATGCCCTTTGCCAAGAAGTTTTTTCTGGTGAGGG
>JAYUSV010000302.1:0-18158 GCA_043755495.1 Synechococcales cyanobacterium | reverse complement strand
ATCTCAAAGTAGCTGGGTAGCACTTGGTGTTGACCTAAAGAAATTTCGCCTTCAGTAGGCGTTTCGGTACCCATAATCATTTTTAGCAAAGTAGATTTGCCAGAACCATTAGGGCCTAAAAAGGCAATTCGATCGCCGCGTTCAATTAATAAATCAGAACCCAAGAACAAAATCTTGTCGCCGTAGGTATGCACCAAGTTCTTGATTTCTACTACTTCTCGGCCACTGCGCGGTGCGGGGGGGAAACGGAATTGGAGAGTACGCATTCCACCTACTGGAGCTTCAATGCGCTCAATTTTATCGAGTTGCTTTTCTCTGCTCTTGGCTTGGGTACTACGAGTGGCACTGGCACGGAATTTTTCTACGAAAGCCTGTTGTTTTTCTAGCTCTTTTTGCTGGCGTTCAAAGGCGCTGAGCTGTGCCATGGCATTCTCAGCTTTTACATTTAAGTAGGTGCTGTAATTGCCCAAGTAGCTCTGAGAAACACCCCGCTCGGTTTCGACGATTTGGTTGCAGAGCCGATCGAGAAATTCTCGGTCATGAGAGACAATTACCATCGGGGTTTCTAGCTTCCGCAGGTAGTTCTCTAGCCACTCAATAGTTTCGAGGTCTAAATGGTTGGTAGGTTCATCTAGCAGCAATAAATCTGGGCTTTGCAGCAAGATTTTGGCCAAACTCATCCGCATTTGCCAGCCGCCACTAAAAGCACTAACTAATCGATCTCCATCTTCTGTTTCAAAGCCCATTTCAGGCAAAATTTTGTCGATTTCAGCTTCTAGGGCGTAGCCATTCAGGGCTTCGTACTGCCGTTGCAGCTTGTCCATTTTATTGAGGATCTTGTCTAGCTCTTCGGGAGTGGCGACTTCTAGCTGCCGATGGATTTCGTTCAGAGCAGAGTGAGCTTCGTTGGCTGCACCAAAGGCTTGCCACAGTTCTTCTTTGACGGTACGAGCACTGTCTACTTCAAATTCTTGGCTGAGGTAAGCGATATGTAAGCTGGCCGGACGAACGATTTCACCGCTGGTGGGTTCGGTTTTGCCAGCAATAATCTTGAGCTGGGTGGACTTACCGGCACCGTTGACTCCCACTAGGCCAATTCGGTCTCCTGGTTTGACTTCCCAGTTAATATCTTTCAGAACTTCGCCAGTGGGATAGATTTTGCTGATGTGTTCTAGTCTGAGCATTAACTGGAATCTCCTGGAGTAAGGTTGGTGATCGATCGTAACAAAATCTTAACATTTCCTAAGTCATCTGCGATGTTCTCAAAGCGCAATAACATCAAAATCTGTACCAGTACACCGCATCATTGACTTTTATCAGTAGTTAGACTAGCGATAGTACAAAACTTAATAAAGATCTCTGCTCAAATGTGATAACCTGCGCTAGAAGCAGTTGATTAGTGATTCGGTCATGAGTTTAATGAATCGTTTATTTATTCGCACACTACCATTTCTCCTAACTATAGCAGTGCTCATGATAGGACTTGCACCTTATAATGCCCAATCTAATCTTGCCAAAGCCACTAGTTCACCCGTGGCAGTTTTAGCTTTTGACGGAAAGGAATCAAAACTCATGAGGACTCCCCCAGAACAGTGGGTTGCCAAGCCAGAAAGTATTAACTACAAAGAACTTGCTAGCGACATAGTAAACATATTCAAATGGATGGAAGAAAAAGATATGACATTAGCATCTTTCCTCAACAAATTTGCTGGATATGACTCAAATTGCCAGAATGAATGTTTTATTAAATTGAGCAGTGAGGCAGATTCTAGTTTGTCAGGTTTAAAAGGTGCAAGGTACATAAGCCATGTTGAATTCAGTGTCTACAGAACTTCTGGCAAAGATATTATTCCTGATATAGCAAACATTATTATTAAAGATACTTACCACAAAAACTTTTCCGCTTCCCTGTTTTACCAGGAATTAACTGGAAGGAGAGTTTCGTATGAAGAAAGACTTCAACGAGTACACTGTGAAAAAAAACGAGAGGATTGTCCTAAAGTTCGATCATATTCACAGAATGTGAAAAAAAAATACTTCGGGAATTCTAGTACGAAGTCACTATACAACGTAATATTTGATGAACACATTAACAATACAAAAAAGCATTTTATGCAAATCAGAGTATCTTTAAGATAATCTCTTAATTTTTATTCTTTTAAACTCAATTAGGAAAATATATTATGACTATTATTACAAATACCCTAACTGATAAAGTCTTGTTTGCTAATTATCTTGACACAGTTCGGAAATACTCTCAAAAATGGTCAACCGCTTCCGTAAAAGAAAGAGTAAATTTCTTTCAGAAGCTTGCCGATAAAATCACACCAATAGTTGGTATTCCCCAAATACGGGTTGATGGAACTTCTAATAATTTCGGTAGTTTATTTGTTGTAGGTGTATTTGATCCTGGATACAAGATTTTTTTAAACAAAGACAGAGTAGCTATTAAGAGCAATGCTCGTGCCAACAGTGCTGATTCTCAGTCTGTGGAGAATGATTTCTTCAAGGTAGCAATTCAGTTCTATCATGAGTTGAGACATGCTGAACAGTACATTAGAGGTGCTCAATATTACTATCAAAAAAACAATGTTACTGTCAAACAGCTAGGTTTTGATCCAAATACAATAATTCCAGTCAACATTATTAATAGGCTGAGGAACCCCAGTTCGCAGGGTTTTTTGAAATTGCCAACTAGTCAAGAAAACTATGCTCGCATCATGTTGACTCGTGGCCTTGGGTATGACAAAGGTATAGATAACGGTATTCCTGAGCTGAAAAGGGTTGCAGAGAAAGATGCTTATATATTGTCTAGAGAAGGTTATAAAATTCTATATAACGGCAACCCGCCAAAAAATCCTTCTGGAACCTCTTGGTTGGCTAAAGCCTTTGCTCAACTTGATAGCAAGGGCTTAGATGGAAGCCCTAGTAATTCTCTATCTAGTAGTATCCGTTTCAGCGGAAATCAAGTATTGGTCGATGGTGTATCCATTACGCCTGAACTTTCATCAAGTGCCTTGACAGAGATAACAGGTGACATAGCCAATAATACATTGGATGCTTCTGTTGCCATAGTGGCTGGCCCCGGAGCACCAATAGATGGGTCGTATTCCATTTCGGGTCAAGCTGGTAATGATGTTATCAAAGGGTTTAACGGTGATGACTATTTGTCTGGTGATGAAGGTGATGATACGATAACCGGTGGTAATGGTGATGATCAATTAATTGGTGGAGAAGGGAATGATTCGTTAGATGGTGGAGATGGCAACGACCTGTTGGAAGGTGGAACTGGTGTTGACACTCTCAATGGCGGCGCTGGAGATGACAGCTATTACATTGATAATGTAGGTGATTTAATTACTGGGGAAACGAGTGGCACAGATACCGTATTTTCTAGTATTTCAATTAATCTTGCAGCTAACTTAGAGAACTTGAACTTGATCGGAGAAGGCAATATCACCGGCGCTGGCAACGCTCTCAATAACTTTTTAGTAGGTAATAATAAGGTAAATATTCTCAATGGCCTAACTGGTGATGACGTACTTTATGGCCTGGATGGCAATGATACTCTAAGAGGTGGTGATGGAAACGATTATCTGGATGGGGATAATAATCCAGCAATTGCCGATGGAGATAGTGAGTTAGATAGACCAGTTTATGTAGGAGCCGATCGCCTAGAAGGAGGATCTGGAAACGATACTTATATTGTCAACACAGTTGATGACATAGTAGTTGAAAATACTAACGAAGGAATTGATGCAGTTATTTCAATAATTTCTTACAATCTGGGCGCTAATCTTGAAAACCTTTTTTTGGCTGGAGAGGGTAACATCACCGGAGCCGGTAATACTCTAAACAATGATATTACTGGGAATGATCAGGTAAACATATTGAATGGATTGGCTGGTAATGACACCATTGCCGGGGAAGGTGGAAATGATGAGTTAATAGGAGATTTAGGTGATGATAGCCTGGATGGTGGTGCAGGAAATGACACCATCAATGGTAACGACGGCAATGACGTACTTGCTGGTAATGAAGGCGATGACTTCTTATATGGAGATAGCGGTAGAGACAGCATTCAGGCTGGATTTGGGGATGACGTGTTAGTTGGTGGCGATGATAATGATTTGCTTGATGGCAATGACGGCAACGATGCTGTTTATGGAGATGGTGGGAATGATACGATTTTGGGTGGGGAAGGTGATGACATAATTAATGGAAATGACGGAAATGACGTGGTTACGGCTGGTAACGGTAACGATGTGTTATTTGGAGACATGGGGGATGATATCTTGGTAGGTAATAATGGAAATGATACTCTGACAGGCGGGAGTGGATTTGATCGATTTGCGTTAGGTACTCCCGGCCAGCCATTTATACCAGCAACATCTGGCGTTGATGTCTTTGCAGATTTTCAAGGAGGCATCGATAAAATTCAAATTCAGCGCAATAGCTTTACAGCGATTACGACTGTCGTTGGTTCTTTGCTCAAAACAGGTGAATTTGCTTTAGCAAGCAGTGATTTAGCGGCAGATACTAGCGCTGGGCTGATTGTTTACAGTCAAGCTAGCGGTCGATTATTCTATAATTCTAATGGCGCAGTAAGTGGCTATGGTAGTGGAGGTGAGATGGCAGTGCTGAATAGCCAACCGATCCTTAAGGCCAGCGACTTTGTAGTAGCTTGATCAATCTGTGACCAATAGCAGTGAGTTAGAATTGGATAAAGAAAGTGGAAAAGCTAAACCATCTCTCGTAATACTATTTTAGTAAAGCTAACATGCTTTTTGTCAGTCAACTTTATCTTGAGTCTTTATGAGTGAAACTATTACGATTACTGATGCCATTACGACCATTGCAGAAGCAGATCAGCGATTTGGGCTGATGCGCAATGAAGACCCAAATTTTTTCTGGGAATGGCAGCGCTTTTCTGCGGAACTTACGGAACAGGACACTAGTCAACTTGCCGATCTCTGTCGTCGCTATGTTTATCATCGGTCGGCTGGACACCTATTGGAAAACACATTAATCATCTAGAGGTTTTATGGCTTACAGTAGTTTCACTCTCAGTCAGGTTCAATCACAATTTGGATTGAAAGTTGATAAAGGAGTATTCTTTAGTGATGTACCCCCGTTAAGCCCCCGCCAACGGACGATCGAGGCTATGGCTGAGTCTGCTCCCTTTGCCGCGACTCAAGGTAGTGAAAAGGTTTTATCGGAATTAATTATTGCTCCGCTGCTATTTGAGTTGCGATCCTTGCTTGATGGGAAGATTGGTCTATTTTCGGGGATGGATTTTAGTATCGATCCTGGATTGGGGCTAAATGGTATCTGTGATTTCTTATTGACTCGATCGAGTAACGAACTTCTGATTGAAGCTCCAGCGATCGTGTTAATTGAGGCGAAGAAAGCCGATCTAATCGCTGCTTGGGGTCAATGTGCGGCAGAGATGGTTGCTGCACAGAAGTTTAACCTTTCGATGGGTAAAGAAATCGCGGTCATTTACGGGAGCGTTACAACTGGGATGCAGTGGCAGTTTCTCAAATTATCTGGAACCGATCTGACGATCGATTCAACTCAATATCCGCTCAATCCGCTCGATCGGATTCTGGGCATTTTGAAGTGGATGTTGGAAAAATAAAATGATTACCTTAAAAATAATCATTCATGAACTATCGACCGTTCCAGAGTCACTCCTTCTGGAGGTGGCTAATTTCATTAAGTCGGCAAAAGTGGATGCTGCTGTGCCAACCTTACAAGATTGTCGATCGAGCGGAAAGAGCGAGCTATGCTTTTTGAGCATGCGCATGACTAAAAAGTTGTCTTTGAACTATAAAGAGCCGTTTGATCGATTGAGATAATGAGTTACACTAACAGGGAGAAAGTTAGCGAGGCTAATTTATATGACAACTTCGCCGCTGGTTAAAAGTTCTAGACCCACCGTAGCCACAAATATTACAGTTGAAGTCAAAAAGCGCAATCCCACGATCGAAGATTTCAACTTTCGAGATGGATTGCCAACAGCAGAAGAGTTACCAGATTCGGATGATAAGCCCGTGGAAAGCGAGTTACAAGAGCTAGTTTCGGGATTGCTGAAAGCAATTCTCCATGATATTTGGCGCGATCGCACCAATTGGCTATTTGGACTAGATTTAGGGTTTTACTATGATCCAAATAAGCCAGCTATTTCCCCTGATGGCTTTTTGAGCTTGGGGGTTGAGGATTCTGATGACGAGTACTTACGCCCTAGCTATGTGCTATGGGATGAAATGGTAATCCCAATATTTGCCCTAGAAGTTGTATCTAAAACTCGTGGTAAAGAACACACCAAGAAATTCCAAATCTACCAATCAACTGGCGTATTATATTACTTGATCTATGCTCCCCTACGTAAAAGAAAAGCTAAGTTCCAACTTTACAAGTTGATTGAAGGCAAATACGTATTGCAAAGCAATGGCCAGCAACCCTACTGGATGCCAGAAATTGGGTTGGCCATTGGTGCCGAAAAGCAAATTTATCGCAATCGTCAACGGGAGTGGCTATTTTGGTATGACGAAAACTATGTGAGATACCCCACTCCCACTGAAAGAGCAGATGCAGTCGAACAGAAAAATGATGCTCTGCGAAAGCGGTTGCGTGAATTGGGGGTAAATCCTGATTCCATCGAATAGGGGGATAGTTTCTTACCCGATCGATTCCACCCGCTCAATCTCTCCAGGAGTGAGTCCAAAGCTCAAACGGCTAATAGCATGTAGAATTTTGGTATCAGTGGCGCTGGCAGGTAAGACGGCAGAGACTCACAGCATTAACGTGGCGGCAATAATCCGGGTCATGACTAGGTGAGACGTGAGGATTAGTCTCTCGTGACTGTGATCTGAAGTCGATAGTTCCGACTCCGCGACCTGCCAGACAACTAAACTCTTAAAATAGATGGTACTTTATTTGGGAGGAATAACCTAAGAGTCAATTTTTTTGTTATGAAAACCAGGAAAATTACGAATCAACAGCTTGCAATATTTCTCTTGCTGATGATCGCTACAGGTATATATATTAGATTTTACAATTTAACTTTTAAAATGGTCTGGGCAGATGAAATCGCTAGCATTATTCATGCTCTAGGTCATAGCTTTACGGACATTCCATCCAATAAGATTATTGACCTGATGGATTTACTGAAACCACTAGCAGTGGATAAAATTTATGGATTGACTGAAGTAGTGAAATACGGCATTTTTGAAGACTTTGTGCCGCCATTATACTTTTTGTTTTTGCATCTATGGATCTTGATATTCAACACATCTGGCCAGTTAGTTGATATCTTTGTTGTTCGATCGATATCCGCTTGCTTTAGCATACTATCTATTCCCAGCATATATTTGCTTGCTAAATCTTTGTTTCCTAAAAGCCGATCGACATGGCTATTATCTACATTACTCATCACTTTTTCACCATATTCGATCTCGCTGGCTCAAGAGGTTAGGCATTATTCGACCTCGATTTTCTTAGTTATTCTATCGATGTTGGTATTCTTTCAGCTTACCCAGCAAATCATTCAAAAAAATTTCTTATCAATTAGCAAAGCTTCCGTGCTACTTGGGTTGAACTTACTAGGGGTTGCTAGTCATTTTTTCTTTGTGATTGTAATAGCCACAGAAATATTGACGATCGTTATCATTGCTTATCAATTTCAGATGAGATTGACACTTACCAAGATTTGTATTGCGATTCTGCTGAATTTGATAGCATTATTGGCCTGGATGCCAGTTTATTTCTTGAATAATTCCCGTGATGATCTAACTGCTTGGGCACAAATGGATGTCACTAAAATAGACGTAATTGCCAGTCTGTTTTTGCACTTGCTTGTTTCTAGTATTACTATGATTTCTTTGTTGCCTGTGGAGTCATCTGATCCCCTTGTGATGGTTGCTTCGGCAGCAGTAATGCTTTTAGCTATAGTGGCAATTGTCTGGGTAATTGCCAGGAGCAGTAATCACAATGAAAATAAATATTATAAGCTGCCTTTGCGATTTCTACAAACATATTTGCTTGCCAGCATGTTACTGCTGGTTGCGGTGAGCTGGCTATTCAAAAAAGATTTTTTGTCGTCGCCCAGATATCATTTTATTTATTTCCCTGCCGTGGTCATCTTAGTTGGTTACTTTATCAATAGTGCCTTTTTTGTTGATCAATCTTGGCCAACTTTAGAAAAGATCGGTATCAGGAAAAATTTGGCTTTGTATTTGTTTGGATTTGTTTTGTTTGTCAGCTCTACTAGTGTGGTTAATAACTTAAGCTTTCTGAAACCATTTCATGCTGACCTGATGGCTAAAATAATTAATGATAATTCGGTGCAAAATACCATTGTTGTTACCACCAACCAAAACCTGATTGATACCAGTCACATTATGGCTTTGGGGTGGCAACTAGCACATGATCAAAATCAAAATGTTACTCCCAGATTTTTCCTTGATAAATCCTTCTCCAGAAATGATTCCCGATTGGCTAGCTCTCGCTCTAGGGATATTTTGATTCAGAATGCGCTGCGATCTTCTGAAAGATCCTCGCTGTGGTTGATTAACTATGCCAACGATATTTATCTAGAAAACTGTGACCTGAAAAAAGATGATACCAGTATGCCCAGATCTCATTACAAATACTATACCTGCAAGCCTCAACCATAATGACCCAATGACTGCTGGACGAGTGAAAGACCACAGCAATGTAAACATCTGCAATATTTCAGTAAGATTTTTGGAAATAAGTCGATTCGATCGATATGATGGTTAGCGGCGTGCATCCAAAAGTGAGATATGGGATTAATAATTGCCACAATTAATATGAAAGGGGGTGTTGGCAAAACCACACTCAGCGTCAACCTGGCGACTTGTCTGGCCAAGTTTCATCAAAAGCGGGTACTGGTAGTTGATCTAGACACTCAAATTAGTGCCACTCTCAGCTTGGTTTCCCCTCAAGACTTTGCCCGGATTCGGCGGGAAAAAATGACCATCAGCTATTTGGTGGCTAAGTCCCTGAAACCTAACCACCGTTATAAGTTCACAATTCCAGACACCATTACCAAAAATGTGGCTGGGGTCAATGGCTTAGATTTACTCTCGGGGGATATTGATATTTATGATGAGTACTGGGTCTCAGAAAAGCTACACCAAGAAGCTCTCTTAGGTAGTAAATCTGACTTCATGGATATTTGGAATGGTTTTGAAGGAGCGCTGATGCGCGATATCTTGGCACCGATTGTCAATGAATATGACTTCATTATTTTAGACTGTGCTCCCAGCTACAACCTCCTGACCCGCAGCGGTATTATGGCGAGCAACTACTACATTATGCCAGCTAGACCAGAACCGTTGTCTTTGGTGGGAATGCAGCTCTTAGAACGACGGATTGCGACTATGCGCGAAGCTCATGATCACGATGAGCACAAAATGCTTAGCCAGCTACTGGGAGTCGTATTTGTGCTGTCGGGTAATACGATGTTTAACCGTTATTACGACCAAGTAATTCAGCGGGTAGCACAAGATTTCAAACCCGAGAAAATCTTTCAGACCCGGATTCCGATGGATGTGAACGTAGCCAGGTCGATCGACACATTTACTCCAGTGGTAATAGATAATCCTGGCACGGCTGGCTCTAAAGCCTTCGTTAAGCTAGCCCAGGAATTTTTACAGAAAATCTAGTCGTTGCTTGTAGATAAAGCGATTATTTTGGCTAGATACAAGTTGTCGAATCACCTTGAATATTTTTGCTATTTTGTCCCGCTTAAAACTGCTGCCCTGATTAACTTTAGTTAGTGGAGATTTTCGCTCATGATTTTAGAAGTTGCAGTTCTGGATATCAGACCTGGCCTAAATGTTGAATTTGAAGCTGCTTTTCAAGTGGCCAAGGATATTATCTCTGCTATGCCGGGATATATTTCTCATGAGCTGCAACACTGTTTGGAAAAAGCCGATCGATATATTTTATTGGTGCGGTGGCAAACTTTAGAAGACCACACGATCGGTTTCAGGCAGTCGGCTGAATATCAAGAATGGCGGGCTTTATTGCATCATTTTTATGATCCTTTCCCGGTAGTCGAACACTACAAGTTATGCTAAATCTATTTTTTAGTTGTATCTTTGTATGTGGCCTGAGATAGTTGCTTAATTAATAGCTCTGCTCGCTGATTATCACTAGGGCGTTGCACCATGGCTACCAGTAAATAGCTTTGACCATTAGCTAGTTCGATCAGACCTGCATCAGCCACCATAGTCGATATTTCACCGGTTTTGTGAGCAATCTTGGCTTGATCATCGTCAATCCCTGCGGGTAGCATGGTATTTCGCTTGGTCTGGCGCAAAATCTCTAATACTGCTTGTTTGGAAGAAATCGATAAAATGCCCTTCTCAGACTTTAGCCCACCCAATAGCTTCACTAATTCTTGGGGACTAGTCACATTAGTACCCTCAAAATCGGGCAAGGGCGATCGAATATTAGTATGCAATAGTCCCCAGCTCCGAAACTGTAAATTGAGCTTATCTTTACCCCCCAGCCGATCGATTAACAAGTTAGCGGCAGTGTTATCACTAATCGTAATCATCTTGGTAGCTACTTCTTGCACCGAAAACTTACTACCCGCTGGACTTTTGGCCAAACTACCCGAACCAGCAGCCAGCATTGATTTTTGCAGAGTTAGCTGTTCATCGAGCTTAATTTCTCCTCGATCAATTTGCTGAAACAGAGCAATGAGAATCGGAATTTTGATGGTGCTGGCGGCTGACAACACTTTGGCACCAGCTACATCTACCACACTCCCATTGACATCTACAATCGCTAGATGAGGTTGAAAGCTGGGGTACCGATCGATCACTGTTTGTAAACTTTGCTTGAGAGCAATATTTTCTGGTTTTGCCACAGGCTTTGCCAATGGGGGGATTGCTTTACTTGCCGCAGAAATTTGAACTGGGGGCTTGATTAATGACATGACTGTTCCGACGATCGCTGCTACCCCGAATAGGACGATCGAACAGCGAGAAACATAGACATATAAAGGCACTGGTGGATTTGGTGCCTTCTGTTCCCGAGAATTTCGGGAGCGCGCTGTACTGGCCGATACTCGCACCTTACGAGATTTGCGTCGCTGCTTTTTAGGCATGGTCTGTGCCTGCTGTCGCCGCTGTAGAACCTGTGCTGGGGCGGCATGTACCCGACGACGGCGACGAAACAATTTACGCCATAACGAATGGCGAATTTTCCGAGTTGGGGTATGAGAAACCATAAATGCAGTGCAGACGCGCTTAATTGAATCCAGAGTCTACTAGCTCAGTCTACCAAACTTTTTTCGTCCAGTGACGAGCCTGTTCGTAGCAAGCCAAAGCTTCTGGAATGCGATTTAATTTACTGAGCACTCTGCCTCGGCTAAACCAAGCTTCTTGCTGCTCGGGATCAATCTCGATCGATCTCTCGTAGCAAAATAGGGCATTATCTAGGCGATCTAGTTCTAGTAGGCAGTTTCCACGACCATTCCAGGCCGCCGGAATATCGGATTTGAGTTGCAGCACTCGATCGTAGTTTTCTAAAGCTCCAGAGTAGTTCGCGGCTTGCATCAGCAAATTACCGCGCTCTAATAGCGCGGGACAAAAATCTGATTGAATTTCTAAAGTGCGGTCTAAGCTGGCGATCGCTTCGGGGAATTTTTCGATTTTTTGCAGTACCAACGCCTGTTGATACCAAATTTGCCAATCTTGGTCAAAAATCTTTAAGCTACGCTGATAGCAAGAAATAGATTGGGGATAGCGCTCTAGCTGATCGAACAATTCACCTAGGCTATTCCAGGATAATGGGCTGCGTGGAGCAATTTTAGTGGCCTGCCGATAGCTGGCTAAGGCGTGAGCGATTTCGCCGAGCTGTACTTGGACGGTGCCTTTTTGGATCCAAGCCTGATGGAAAGAAGGATCATAGAACAAAGCACGCTCAAAGGCATTAATGGCTTCTGACCACTGGGACATATTTTGATAAATTTTGCCCTGCTGAAAATAAGCCGGACTAAAACTGGGTTGAATCGCTAAACAATTCTCGATACAAACTAAAGCATCATCGTAGCGCTGTAGTTCTCCGAGAGCGATGCCGCGATTCATCCAGACTATTTTGTCTTGAGGGTTGAGATCAGTGCTCTTGGTGTAGCAATCCATCGCTTCTTGCCATTGATGCATTTGTTGCAAGGCCAAGCCACGATAGCTCCAAGCTGCGGCGTCTTGAGGATTGATCGTGACACAGTGCCCATGAGCCGTAGCCGACTCGGCAAAGCGCTGGAGATGAAAGAGGGCTTTGCCTCGGTTATTCCAGCCTTGGTAAAAATTGGGCTGAATGGCCAAAGCTCGATCATAGCTATCGATCGCCTCATGATAGCGTCCTAAACAGCCCAACACGTTACCATGATTATTCCAAGCATAGTAGTCTTGGGGAGATACACTTAACACCCGCTGATAGCTAGAAAGAGCCAGTTCTAAACGCTGTAATCTAAACAACACGTTGCCCTGCTGATACCAGGCTGGATGGTAGTTAGGAGCCAACTGTAAACAGCGCTTATAACTGGTTAAGGCTTCTTCAAAATTTTCTTGTTGGAACAAAACATTGCCGCGCTGGTGCCAAGCCATATAAAAATCTGGTTGGCAGCGCAAGGCTCGATCATAGCTGACTAATGCTTCTTCATGTCGATCGAGTACGGCCAACAAGTCACCGCGATAGTACCAAGCTTCGGTGTTAAAAGGATCTAAATCGATCGCCTGTCGATAGGCTCCGGTGGCTTCTACTAAGCGGCCCAATTCAAAATAGGCGCGACCCAAATATTTCCAGCAGTTGGCATCTCTGACTGCTAGCTGATTGGCAGTATTGAGGCTGGTGATCGCTTCTTCAAACCGACCGAGGTGATAATACACTACCCCTTGTTGATGGAAGTAGTTGCCAGTGGGCTGCTCACTATCCATTGCTTCTTGAATGGCAACTAAGGCATCTAGCCACCGTTCGGCATAGCCCAGAGTAATGCTGTATTGATACCAAGTATCATGGCTGCCTCGGTTACAGCACAGCGCGGTGCGATAGGCATCGGCAGCTTCTGTCCATTGAGTAAGCTTTGTTAGCACCTTGGCCTGCTCTTGCCAAGCCAAAAAGCACTTGGATGGCTCTAGTTTTTGGCTAATTGTGGTTGTTTTTTGATAACAAGACAAAGCCTCTGGCCAGCGCTCCATTTGAGAACAGGCTGCACCATAGTCGAAAAACAAATCATAGTTATCTGGTAATAAGCGGGCGGCGCGGTCATAGCATTTGATCGCTGGCAACCATTGCTGCATTCCGGCTAAAGCCAAGCCCTGACCATACCAAGCCATACTAAAATCTGGTTCGAGCTGGGTGGCGCGCTGATAAGAAGTGACCGCATCAGACCAGCGTTTGTTTTTTAGCAGTAATTCGCCCACGCCATACCAGCTTTTGGCATCTTGCGGTTTGTGGGCGATCGCCTCACGATAGCAATCTAAAGATTCTTCTACTTCATTGTTATCGGCCAAGGCCGCTGCTAAGTTTTGCCAAGCCTCTGGGTAATCTGGCTGGAGATTGGTAGCGCGGCGGTAGCTGTCGATCGCCTCTAGCAACTGTCCTTTTCCTAACAAGGCCAATCCGCGCTCATTCCAACAGCGAGCATCGGTAGGAGCAATGGTCAGGGCGCGATTGTAGCTAGTCAAAGCCAAATCAAATTCTTGCAAATAGCGCAGGGCATTAGCTTCAGAGTACCAAGCAATTTGTTGATCGCCATCAATTTCGATCGCTGCCCGGTAACTATGGAGGGCATCTTCATGGCGTTCGAGTTGCCAGAGAGCATTGCCCCGCTGGCACCAGGTAATGTAGCTACTAGGATCGATGGCTAAAGCTCGATCGAAGCTATCAATAGCCTTGGCATAGTGTCCTTGATGAAGTAAGGCGTAGCCGCGTCCTCGGTGTGCTGGCGCAAACTCTGGCTCAGTGGCTAGGGCTTTTTCGTAATTAGAAACCGCATACTCATAACGAGTCAGGGCACAGAGCGAGTTACCCCGTTCATACCAGGCAGTACATAGACCAGGATTGAGTTTAATCGCTCGATCGAAGCTGGCCAAAGACTCATTGTAATTGCCGATCGCCGAGAGCGCAGAACCGCGCCCATGCCAAAATTCAGCGCGCTCAGGAGCCAGATTAATCGCTTTTTGATAACCACTCAAAGCTTCTTGATGATCATCTAGTTTAGAGAGCGCCTGACTGCGCCAATACCAAAAATCGGCTTCCCGATCTTGAATCTTTAGTGCTCGATCGAAGCTTTCTAAAGCGCCATCCCAAGAATCTAAATCTAGCAGCAGCCGACCATAGGAATACCACAAGTGAGCATCGTTGTCTTCCAATTCCAAAGCGCATTCAAAGCTAGATAAGGCTTCGCTGTTATCGCCAATTTCGGCCAAAGATTTACCCCGACTGTACCAAGCTGGATAAAAATCTGGCTGGATTTTCAACGCTTTGTTATAGCTGTTGATCGCTTCTTTATGGTTGCCCAGATGCGCCAACACATAGCCCAAGTTATTCCAAGCCTGGTGGTACTCCGATCGCAGTTTCAGACACTGTTCGTAGCTAAACCTGGCCTGGTCGAAGTTTTCGGCACGAAACATGGCCATGCCTCGGTTGTACCAAGCCCGATAAAACTGCGGCTCAATTCTTAAAGCTTCTTCGTAATGGCTAATGGCATCACGATATTTACCAAGCTGAAAACAGGCTACTCCCAAGTTATTCCAAGCGGCTGGCATATCTGGCCGATTTTCGATCGCCTGTTGATAGCTGGCGATCGCTGCCGGATGTCTACCCAGTTGAAACAGCGCTTTGCCCTGGTCGTTCCAGACTTCAGCCTGATGCGGGTTGACCTTTAATATTTTCTGATAACACTCGATCGCTTCTTCGTATTTACCAAGCTGAAAGAAAGATTTGCCTTCGCCGTGAAGGTTTTCTAGATTGGTATTTTGGCCTTGATTACCACGCTGAAAACAGCTTAGGGCATCTTGTTGTTGACCCATACGGGAGAGAATTTCACCCTGTGCTCGCCAAGCTTCGACAAAATGGGGAGCCAATGATGTGGCTTTGGCGTAACGATCTAAGGCTTCTTGGCCACGATTCATTTGTACCAAAATATTGCCGCTGTAATGCCAGCCCTGATAAAAATCTGGTTGGTAGCCCAAGGCACGGTCGTAACATTCTAGAGCTTGATCATAACGGTTGAGGTGGAAATAGGTTTTGCCGAGATTTGCCCAGGCTTGGTAAAAACTCGGCTGAACTGCCACGGCTTGCTCATAAGATTCGATCGCTAAGGGAAACTTGCGCTGCTCAAACAACACTACCCCTAAGTTATTCCAAGCCTGATAAAACTCTTGGTCACAGTCGATCGACTGTCGGTAGCAATCTTCGGCTTTTTCTAGCTCACCGGCCTGACAGAGTACCTGGCCAAAGTTGTTCCAAGCGTAGGGATCCATGCCATCGATTTCTAAACAGCGCTCGTAGCATTGCTTGGCTTCGATCAACCGACTAAGGTTAAATAATACCCAACCTCGGTTGCTCCAGGCGCGATGGTCGGTGGGGCGCAGCTCTAGTACTCGATCGTAAGCTAAGAGGGCATCGGGAAATAGGCCGATCGCCACCAATCCATCACCCCGTTGTTCCCAGGCAAAGTCGTCTTGAGGAGAAATATGTAAACACTTGTCAATACTTACCAATGCTTCATGATGCTGACCGAGTTGGTTTTGCACCCAGCCCAAATTTGCCCAGCCTTCTGGACTATGGGGATCCATTTCTACAATGCGGCAATATACTTCTTGAGCTTCGGGTAACTGCTGGAGTGCGACCAAAGTCCAGGCAATACTCTGCCACGCCTCCTGGCATTTCGGCTGCATTTCTGCGGTGTGGTAGTAGCAAGACAACGCGGCCTCCATTTTGTTGGCATCGCGGTAGAGGTTGCCTTGGTGATACCAAGCTGCCGGATCGTTGGTGTCGATAGCTACGCTTGCGTCAAAGGCACTCAGGGCGTTGGGTTCTTCGTTGACTGCTGCCATCTGATCTGCCCCTGTCTCGTCATTTGGGTAAACGATGTATTGATCCCCGCCGACGACCTCTACGGTAGAAGTGGTGGATTTATCGCTTCTTGCAATGCGCCGGAGCTTTTCTAACATGGTCGCTTCCTAGATGTCTTGTGAGGTAGATGGAATTATGACTTGATGAACATCTAGCGAATAGTAGATATTTAACCCTGAGTTAATATTCAAGCATATGCAGCTAAATATCGATAGTCGTGTTCACCCTGAATTATTGAACCTGTTGACTCTTATATGCGGTTTCCAGAATTACCACTGAAGTCGTTACTTATCAAGAGTTCTGGTATCCTCAATACCAACTAAACGATTGTTAGAAAAACGGCTATAGAAATTGGTTATTTTCTTTAGGAAGTATATGTGAAGCAAGGGTTAGGAAAGCTATATCATGAATCTAGAAAACAATGTGTGTAGCTCGATACAAAGTATTATGAGACAGTCGATATTTACTCCAAACTGTTATAGTAAGCTAGTCTTAGAGATCACCGAGGTCTTGTAAATTATTATGTCGATCTCCACTGGTCTCTTGCTGTGTACTCAGAAAATTTCCCATGATTGCTTATTTACTGGTTGCCCATGGTAGCCGCGATCCGTATTTTGCCCAGTCAGTCAATCGAGTAGCTGAGGCTTGTGGTCGATCAATCAAAGCCTCCGTAGGGGCAGCTTACCTAGAACTAGCTCCAACCTCTTTACAGAACCAAATCGCGGTGTTTGCACGTCAGCTTAGCTGTACGGAGCTGCGAATTTTGCCCCTGTTCTTGGCACCGGGTGTACATTCTTCGATCGATCTACCTGCTGCCATCGAGGCAGCGCAAGCTGAGCTTGCAGCAGCTTGTCAGTTGGTGCTGTTAGACCCATTGGGTAACTCGATGGCCAGCATCCTTCAGCCCATCCGCGATACGTTACCAACTGATACCGTCTTCTTGGCACATGGCAGTCGTCACGCGGGTGATTTTTTGGTTGATTTAGCCACCAAGTTACAGGCCATTCCCGCATTTTGGGCGATCTTTCCCCCTACTGAACCCGAGGCGACCCTGGCTAATCGAGTCGCTGAGTTCTCTGAATCTGCTGAAATTGGTATTTTGCTGTATTTTCTTTTTCCTGGTAAGACTTCTACAGCAATTGAGACGGCCATTAGTGAGCTAAAATTGCGGTTCCCCCACAGCCACATTCGATCGACTGCTTTACTGGGCGAAGACCCTACAGTGATTGATAAAATAGGCCAACTGCTGCTTGATACAGAGCTTGGTCAAGATTTGGGTGCGGGGTCTTTCTCTTAAAAGTTTCCATAATGGGCAAAGTTTATTTGGTAGGTGCTGGGCCCGGTGATCCAGGGCTGTTGACGATGAGGGCTTATGAGCTTTTGGGCATGGCCGATGTGGTGATTTATGATGCTCTGGTTAGCCCAGAGATTTTGGCGTTAATTCCAGAGAAAACTGAGAAAATCAATGCTGGCAAGCGCATGGGGCGACATTCTTTGCTCCAAACCGATACCACCAAACTGCTGATTTCCAAGGCTCAGGAAGTAGAAACGGTGGTACGACTGAAGGGTGGTGATCCTTTTATGTTTGGTCGCGGTGGTGAAGAACTGGGTGATTTGCTGACAGCGGGTATTGAAACTACGGTGGTGCCGGGAGTAACTGCGGGCATTGCGGCTCCGGCCTATGCTGGGATTCCTTTAACTCATCGAGATTACAGTTCTTCTGTGATTTTTGTGACTGGTCACGAGTCGGCGGGTAAGTATCGTCCAGCGGTCAATTGGGAAGCGATCGCCAAAAGTGCCGAGACGATCGTGGTTTATATGGGTATTCATAACCTGCCCTATATTGTCGATCGACTCTTGCAGGCTGGATTAGCCGGGGCGACCCCGATCGCCCTGATTCGTTGGGGTACTACTGCTGCCCAGGAGGAGCTGATCGGAACTCTGAACTCGATTAATCAGCAGGTGCAAGAAACTGGTTTTAGTGCCCCGGCAATTATTGTGATTGGGAATTCGATCGGGTTTCGGCAGAGATA
>JAYUSV010000301.1:0-5426 GCA_043755495.1 Synechococcales cyanobacterium | reverse complement strand
ATCAACCCTATCAAAAACAAAAGTTATGATACAGCGTGGTTCAACCGTGCGCGTTTTGCGTAAAGAGTCCTATTGGTTCAGAGACACTGGCACCGTAGCCTCGATCGACCAAAGCGGCATCAAATATAACGTCATCGTGCGTTTTGACAAAGTTAATTACAATGGCTACAGCGGCTCTGCCACTGGTCTGAACACCAACAACTTCGCAGTAAGCGAACTTGAAGAAGTCGGCTCACCACCTAAAGCAGCAGCAGCTAAAGCCGCCCCCAAAGCGGAAGCACCAAAGGCTGAAGGCTAAAACTTCTTGAAATTACAGCTTGCCAGACCAAAGTCGCTAAAATGACTTTGGTCTTGTTGTTTGTATATTCCTATGCCCGAACTCCCCGAAGTTGAAACCGTCCGCCGTGGTTTGCAGCAGTTTACCTGTAATATTCCGATCGAAGAAGTCCAGGTGCTTTTGCCCCGCACTATCGATCACCCCGATTCAGCAGTAGATTTTGCGCAAAGCCTACGGGGTTTAGTCTTGACCGAATGGCAGCGACGCGGCAAGTATTTGTTGGGAGTTTGCGCTGATCAAAAAGGCCAAATTAAAGGTTGGCTCGGAGTTCATTTACGCATGACTGGACAGCTTTTGTGGTTGACCAGTCCTACGGAGCAGACCAAGCATACGCGGGTGCGGATGTTGATGCCCAATGGCCAAGAGCTGCGCTTCGTAGATCAGCGCACCTTTGGCAAAATGTGGTGGATTACGGCTAACGAAGACCCTAATCAGGTGATGGGAGGCTTGGGTAAATTAGGACCAGAGCCTTTTTCGGCAGAATTTAGCGTAGATTATTTAGTCGATCGGCTCCAGCGCTCCCGTCGCCAAATCAAAGCGGCGATTTTAGACCAAACCTTAGTAGCGGGCGTGGGCAATATTTATGCCGATGAATCTTTGTTTCTGAGCAAAATTCTACCCACTACTATTACAACTGGTCTTACGAAGAAGCAGATCGCCACACTGCGCAGCACGATTATTCAGGTGTTGCAAGACTCGATCGATGCTGGGGGTACAACTTTTAGTAATTATCTGAGCGTAGCAGGCACTAATGGTAATTATGGCCAAAGCGCTTGGGTCTACGGTCGCCAAGGCCAGCCCTGCCGAGTTTGTGGTGAGTTGATTATCAAAATCAAAGCCGCAGGCCGGGGAACGCACTATTGCAGTAATTGCCAATCTTAGATGGCAGAGAGTGTCACCTAAGATTGGCAATTACGCCAGTTTGCTTGGAAGACTTTCGAATCAGTTCAGTAAATATACTTACCTCAACAAAAATGGTATACTTTCGCACAGAAAGTTTTGACTGCTCCAAAGTGTTTAACAGAGCGGTAAGGAGAATTATTTACGCGGTGGCTTAAAAGTATTTTTCTCATGGAGTTTTGAAATTAGAAATGAAACACATATGGCTTAAATGCTTCTACTGGCTTAGTGACAGGAAAATACGACAAAAGTCTCTGCGATGGTGGTGGTTTTTGCTAGCTGGAGGATTAGCGACATGGATTGTTTTGTCCAGTGGATCGATCGGGGTTGCCGAAACGCCGCCCCCCGAAGCCAAAATTCCAGTAGCGGAAATTATTATTGCTCAAGCGAGCGCGCCAGATCAGCCCAAACCGGCAGAAAAAAACGATACTGAGAATTTAAAATCCTATCCGATCGAAGCAAAGCCAATCAAGGTGTTGATCGGCTTGCATATTAGCAATTTGGCGAATATTGACCAATCCACCGAATCTTTTGATATTGGGGGCTACTTAATGTACACCTGGCGTGACTCTCGCTTAGCTTATCAGCCGAATAAATCGGGTGTTAAAGATTCTAGCCTAGATCAGATTTGGCATCCTGCGCTGGAGATGGTTAATACCAAAGCTTCTATATCGTCAGATACCATAATAGAAATCTTACCCGATGGAACTGTTTTAGCCCAAGAGCATTTTATTAGAACTCTATCTTCTGCTCTAGATCTACAAAGATTTCCTTTTGACCGACAGTCTTTTGATATTGTGATCGAGTCGTTGAGATATGCCAAGTCAATGGTAGAACTGGTAGTAGATCCCACCAAAATTAGTCTTGGGAAAGATAAATTTGTTTCTTTATCTGAATGGAACTTAGGGAAAATCTCAGGCACTAACGGTAAATCTTTCTTTCCACCAGAAAAGCAGGATTATGGGCGGGTAACAATAGGGCTTGAAGCCGAACGTGTTCCCGGATTTTATATTTCTAAGGTGATAATCCCGCTGCTGTTAATTACGATCGCCTCTTGGTCGGTATTTTGGATTAAGCCTCAAGAATTTTCGACTCAAATTAGTGTGGCTTTTACCAATCTGTTGACGATAGTTGCATTGCTACTGGTGATTAATGACAAGTTGCCGCGTGTGGGTTATCTCACCTTAATGGATGGTTTTACGGCGATCTGTTTTCTGTCAATTTTAGTTGTCATTTTAGAGCTGCTTCTTACCCATCGCTTGGTTAGTATCGACAACCACACTAAAGCCGAACATATTCATCGCCTTGCCCAGTGGGTAATGCCGATCGGCTTTATTTTGTCGAATTTGACATTGTTACTGAGCATGGGCTTATTGACTTCTCGGTAGGGTTAGGCTCAAGAATATTACTACTGCGATAATATAGGAACAAGCTTAGTAGTCTTGCTGGTAATATTAAACCATTCAATCTATTGAATGAAATAGCCGATTACCAACCCTGATCTCCCCGATTAAAATTTTGATAGCAGCACATCGACCATTCATTGGGTACAATTAAAAACTGCGCTCAATTGATACAATCGAGGATCACATGTCAAGAGTCTGTCAACTAACCGGGAAAAAAGCCAACAACGCGATGTCGGTATCCCACTCTCACCGTCGCACAAAGAAACTGCAACAAGCCAACTTGCAGTGGAAGCGAATCTGGTGGGTCGAAGGCAAACGTTGGGTAAAACTGCACCTTTCTACTAAGGCACTCAAAACTTTGGAACTCAAAGGTTTGGCGACTATGGCTAAGGAAGCAGGTTTGAACCTTAACAAGTTTTAGCCCCATTTTTACCCATGGGTTTCTTCCCCCGCTAGTTTTGCTACTTGGGGGACAGAAATTTTGCTCAACTGCCACAAACAGGGATTGACAGGTGCTGCTAATTAGTCACCAACCTTCCCGTTATGCGAAATATTTCCTCTTGCAATCATGATATTGCTGGTTTTACCCTGTTAGAGGTGTTGGTTTCGATCGCCATCACTACTGCCTTTGTCTCTTTGGCCATGCAGGGGATGAGCGTAGCCACCATCCTGCAATCGCGCGCCATTCAAAGCGCTGAAGCTGCCAATTGGATTCAATCTGACCTAGAAACCCTCCATCTTCAGACTTCTGCCTCCCAACTTCCCTTTGATCCGCAGTTTTGTCATGCCCAGCAATCTCACCAGGGATTTGCTCAGGTTTTACTCGATCGACTGGCCACCACCGCCTCTCCAGCCCTGCGTCAAAGTCGCACTGGCCAAAGATTCACGCTCGATCGACAGCTATTAGTGGCACCCTCGGCCCCTTTCAACGTCTTGGGTGTGAGCTATGCTGTCCAGCCGCAAAATGGCTCTCGATCAATTTTAAATTTTTATACCGAGGTGATCCCAGATGCGGCTTTCACCTGTGAATAGAAATCAGAATTTGGGTTTTACGCTGCTAGAAAATTTGACGATTTTACTGATTTTAGGCATTGCGATGGCGATCGGTACCCCTAGTGTATTGGCCATGCAGCAGCGGCAGCGTCTGGTGATGGCGACCGATATGGTGTTGATTGCGATGCAAGAAGCTCAACAGAGAGCGATCGAGCGGAGTATGGTGTGTCGTATCAAAATAGATGTGACTGGCATTATCGATAGCAATCACTGTCTGAGAAGTGGCAATGTGGCCTTGCCTAGCGGAATTAGCCTGAGTTCACCTGGCTTAGATAACTCGATCGAGTATGGGATGAAAGGCAACACGGTAGATAATCGCACGATTCGGCTTAGCAGCAACAATAGTTCTGATGGTCGCTGTATTACGGTTTCTGCGCCGCTGGGTATTACTCGCCAAGGTCATTACACCAAGCTTAATCAATCTTGTCAAAGCAAAAATAAATGAATAGCAAACGTTTCGCTCCCAGAGATAAATCTGGCGACCAGGGTTTTACCTTGCCTACGGCCATGGGGATGGGCTTTATGTTAATGATGATCACTGCGGCCATGTTGGAGCGGGCGCGTAACGAACAGGTTATTTCTAGCTCCCGTGCCCGCAGTGAGCTGTCGATGGCGGTGACAGAGGCTGGGGTGACTAGATTTCAGTCTTTTCTCGATCGGCAGCGGTTATTAGTAACTCGAGATCTGGCTAATTGGCCAGTTGATTTGACCAATCTTACTAACAATATAGGTCATTGTGTTGCACAGACCGAGGCGCGAGCCTATGGCCAAAAAGATTGGTTGAGTTTGCCTATGGGTCGTTACAAGCTGCAAGACTACAGCTATCAATCACAACCAGGCTCTAATGGCCAGATTGGTATTGGTAAATTGCTGTTGGCAGGTCAAACTGTTAATCTCAGTCAGGCCAGTAGTCTTTTGGCGGTAGAAATACCGGTATCTTTGACACCAACGGCTTTGCCTGCACTTTGGACCACTGCTGTTAACCTCGATCGAGATCAAAAAATTATTGGGGATATCCGAGTCCGCACTTGTCCAGATCCTACAGGCCGGGTAGCCGGTACTCGTCCAGAAAATATTGCGGTGGGAGCGACCGGTCAACCGACGGGTTCGATATCAGCAACGATCTTTCCCTGGCCTCAAGTCCGTCCAGTGCCCTACCATAATCTAGATTTACCGATGATTGACAAGAGCAAGACTCTGCCACTGCCTGGTGATTCGCCAGATGCTCAGGGGGTTTATCACTATGTAGTGAAAAGCGATATTAACAATGACTCGATTAAGCTTTCGGCCAGTGAGAAATTGCAGGTGAAGTTGAAGCCGGGAGAATCAGTGAATTTGTATGTGGTAGGGAACTTGTTGATTAAAGGGCAAATTTTGGCGATCGACGAAGCAACTAAAGCACTGCAACCCCAGAAGCTCAGAATTTATGGTGGCGTTGATACTAAAGAGATTTCATTGTTTGATAGTGCGACGATTACAGCGATGATTCATGCGCCTTTGGCCGATGGTCGTGGTTATAAGGCAGCTAAAATAGGTCAGGGGTTAAAAGGGATTTTGTGGTTAAAAAGTTGGAACAGTGATCATGACCAAAGCCGCCTGTCGATCGAACAGGCGGGTAGTTGGTCAGATTTGGAGATTCCACCTCTGACGAGAACGAATTGGTAGCCAGTAACAAAACCAATAATACTCCTGTTCGATATGTAAATACTAGCCGCTACTAAGGACTAGTC
>JAYUSV010000300.1:0-5429 GCA_043755495.1 Synechococcales cyanobacterium | reverse complement strand
ATGTAGTACGCACTAACATTGAGGAAATCAGGGGACGAATTCAGGTCAAAACCGCACGAGGAGTTGGCACAACATTTACAATTCGAGTACCATTTGCGCTGTCGATCGTGCGAGTAATGTTGTTAGAAAGAGCCGGACTGGTGTTTGCCGTGTCGGTAGATAGTGTCAAAGAGATTATCCGCTTTCAGCCCAATTTATTGACTGCCGATGGCAGCCAAATTTCTTGGCAATCCCAAATAATTCCATTACTGGCATTGGAGCAAGCCATCACCTTTGGTCGCAATCATCGACCTTTGCAGTTGCCCGGAATTCCCACCATTGATCAGCTTACGGTGTTGGTGGTGGGTGAAGACCAACTGTCTACAGCTTTTTATATTGATCGATTCTGGGGCGAAAAAGAAGTTACGCTGCGCTCGATCGATAGCCCCATGCCTTTGACTCCTGGTTTTGGCGATTCAATTATTCTGGGTGATGGCCGAGTAGTGCCTTTGGTTAATTTGGTGGAGTTGGCTGGCTGGATGTCGGTGAATGTCGAGTTTTCGACCACTGGGCAAGATGATAGATTAATACCGGTTGGCACTGAGAGAACCCAGCCCCAACGAATTTTAGTAATTGATGACTCGATCAATGTCCGGCGCTACTTGGCTGCAATGCTAGAGAAGGAAGGCTATGAAGTGGAACAGGCTAGAGATGGCCAAGAGGCGTTAGAAAAATTGGTGGGGGGCTTGGTGATACAAGCAGCAATCTGTGATGTGGAAATGCCTCGGTTGGATGGTTATGGAGTTTTGGAAGCTTTGCGAGCTGATGAAGCCTTTGAAAATCTGCCGGTCATAATGCTGACTTCCCGAAATAGCCAGAAGCACCGCGCGCTAGCCATGAATTTGGGAGCTTCTGGCTATTTTTCTAAACCCTATACTGAATCAGAGTTATTAGGATCTTTGAAATCTTTGATGGAAAATTAGCTGATCGGTAGCTTGGGAATCACTCTGGCGATTAAAATCTAGAGAGGTTCCCTACAAGGTATTTTTTCTCATGTCCGATTCTGGAAATCCGGTGGTGCTGGTTCACGGTTTAACTGATACTGGCACTAAGATGCGTTACATCTCCGATCGACTGCGCGCCGCAGGACGCAAGACCTATAGTATCGATCTGCAACCGGGCAGTGGAGAGGCTCGGTTAGAGTTGTTGGCTAAGCAGTTAGAAGGTTTTATTAATAGGCATTTAGGCGAAACTACTACCCTAGATTTAGTGGGTTTTAGTATGGGTGGCTTGGTGACTCGTTACTATATGCAAAGGCTGGGGGGCATCGATCGAGTAGAACACTATGTAACTTTGTCAGCACCGCATCGAGGGACGATCGCCGCTTACTTTACTGGCAGAGTAGGCTGTGTGCAAATGCGACCCAACAGTGAGTTTTTACGAGATTTGCAAAGCGATGTGACCATGTTAGCCAAGGTAAAATTTACGTCGATTTGGACAGCTTGGGATACGATTATTTTGCCCGCCCAAAGCTCTTGTTTACCGGTAGGTAAAGATGTACAGCTTCCGGTGCTAGCGCATCCTTTGATGGTGGTAGATTATCGCTCTTTAGACGCAGTTGCTCATGGTTTGGGTATCGATCCTAAGCACTAAGGTGCATCAATCGCCTCACGGTGCAGACGCTGCTATCGTACAATTTCAGTCAACCCAAGTTTTTTCGGATTTTCTATGAATTTTCAATCTGTTGTTGCCACCCTGAACCAGTTTTGGAGCGAACGAGGCTGTACGATCGTCCAACCTTATGACACAGAAAAAGGCGCAGCGACTAAAAGCCATCATACTTTTTTGCGTTCCCTGGGGCCAGAGCCTTGGTCGGTGGCCTATATTGAACCCTGTCGCCGCCCCGGAGATGGACGCTATGGTCAAAATCCCAACCGTTATCAGCACTACTATCAGTATCAGGTGCTAATTAAGCCTTCACCCGATTGGATTCAAGAAATTTATTTAGATTCTTTGCGGGCATTAGGCATTGAGCCGGGCGATCATGATATTCGGTTTGTGGAAGATAACTGGGAAGACGCAGCCATGGGAGCCTGGGGTGTGGGCTGGGAAGTCTGGCTCGATGGCATGGAGATTACCCAGTTTACTTATTTCCAGCAGTGCGGTGGAATTGACTGTCGGCCAGTGTCGATCGAAATAACCTATGGCTTAGAAAGACTCTGTATGTATTTGCAAGGAGTGGATTCGATCGCCGAAATCCAGTGGAGCGATACGGTGAATTACGCTGATATTTTCCTGCAAGGGGAGATCGAGCAATCTACTTATAACTTTGAGGCTTCTAATCCAGAATTATTATTCACGCTGTTTGGTCTGTACAAGCAAGAAGCTGAGCAGTTACTAGAAAAACAGTTAGTAATTCCCAGTTTGGACTATGTACTGAAATGCTCACACACTTTTAACTTGTTAGATGCGCGCGGCGTGATCTCTGTAACTGAGCGGACGCGCTACATCGGTACGGTGCGCAGTCTGGCTCGGCAGGTTGCCCAAGCTTACGTAGTACAACGTGAGGGCTTAGGCTTCCCATTGCTAGCTAAATCCAAAGGTGGTTAGCTGTTCACATGTTTTTCATCAAATGCTTGACGATGTTTTCTTTGACCATCAGTTGGCGCATTACTTCTAGTAAAAAGGCTTGAGATTGTTCAGCACTCATGTTTCGCACCTGTTCTTCGTAGACTTTTAGGTTAAACTGCTGCTCCAAACTTAGTGTCATTGGTAAGTCCATGGTTTTCCTCCAAGGAAATCTGTACTTGCTATGTTAACGAAAGTTAAGATGGTTTGACAAGTATCCAAAAATACATAACTAAATTGTCTGTAAGATATCAGAACTGGATTTAGAGCTTTTCTGGATCTATTGCCAGTTGCCTGAGCGGATCAGCCAAAATTTTGGCAAAATCTGTGATGTCTCAGTTTCCTCATGACCGCTTCAACAAAAACCTCTTCGAGCTACGCCTTAGCCCCTTTGGTGAAATTAACACCTCAAGGCCACTTGATCCTGAAACCACCTTTATCGACATTTATTTTGTCCCCCGTCGAGCCATTCCACCAGAACTCAGCTTGAGCTTGCTGTCTCAATGTATTGGTGAACAAGCCGTTGCGGTTCAAGATCAGAAATAAGCTAGAATCAGGAAAGTTATGAGGTATAGAAATTATGTATCAAAATAATCCTGTCAATACATTGCCGACTATGTATGACTTGCCCAGTGAAGATTCGGAGGAAATGGGTTTGCCTAGTGCTGAAGGGGTTTCGCTGGAGGCTTCCTCCAGCGCTTGCCCCGCGCGTGATGAGTTTCATGATACTCAGCCTGATTTGTTGAAAGAAACCTGTCGGCCTGCTGCTAATGACTTTTTTATGGGAGCTGATCTCAATCTTTACTATGATGTTGAGCATACTGGCTGGTATAAGCGCCCAGATTATTTTTTGGCGATCGGGGTGCCAGCTAGCACATCCCCAGAAGATAGAAGACAGAGTTATGTGGTGTGGCAAGAGAGGGTGAATCCTTTTTTGATGGTGGAGTTGTTGTCGCCGGGAACAGAGGCGGAAGATTTAGGGCAAACTTTGCGGGTGGTGGGTAAGCCGCCAACCAAGTGGCAGGTGTATGAACAGATTTTGCAGGTGCCTTATTATGCGGTATTTGATGAGTTCTCTAATCGGTTTCGGATGTTTTGTTTGCAGGGTGGTCAGTATGTAGAGGCTAAAATTAGTGGCCAGGGTTTTTGGTTGCCAGAGATTGAGTTGGGGTTGGGTATTTGGGCTGGTTTTTATCAGGGACGTAGGGGGCAGTGGTTGCGCTGGTACGATCGAACAGGAAACTGGATACCAACTCTTGAGGAGAAGGAATCACTGGCGAATCAGCGAGCTGATCTTGAGAGACAAAATGCTGAACGAGAAAGAAAAATAGCGATGGAAGCTAGAGAAGATGCTGAGCGAGAGCGTCAACGGGCAGATCTATTGGCAGCTAAGTTGCGAGAATTGGGTATCGATGTTGAAGGAATAATCTAGTCTCTAGAGGCAGGTGGGTGATCTATTTCTATGGTTGCAAGGCAATGGATCTTGAATAATTGAGGCGCGATCGATCGACATGGTTTTCTAGATTGATCGGCTACCTACTCCCAAGAAACTGCCCCAATTATTAAATTATTTAAGGATAAACGTGATGTCTCCCTTCAGAATGTGTAAAGGAATGTTTCCTTGTCTGGCAAAAACAGGACAGGAGCTAAGTGAATCCTTTACCTTAATGGCTAGGTATACTATGCGCCGTTTATGTACAAGCCATTTCTCGATCACTTAGAGCAATCTCTTCAACAAAAATTTGCTCTAACTAACCGCCCAATTCCGGCTGGCCTCGAAAGTCAGGTGAGTGAGCGCGGACGCAACCCAGCCACAATTCAAAGCTGGAGCTATCAATGCCCCGAGTTCCGCAAGATTCGCTACACCTATATTGATGCTGGAGCTAGCGCCCAAATCTTTAACAGCGTGATCTATCCTGATCCAAAATATCGATTGCCTTTGCTGGGGATTGATTTCTTGTCTTTTGGTCAGGTCAAGAATCTGATTGTGATGGATTTTCAGCCCTTGTTTCAGGATGATGCCTATCTAGAAAAATATATTAAGCCGCTGAAATCTTTGCATGACAAGTATCCTGACTTAGTGCAAAACCTAGAAATGAAGTTCTACGATGCCAACCAGTACTTCTCCAAATATTTGCTGTTTGCTAAGACTGACCCTGAAACTGTTAAAACCAGGGTGTTTGAGGCATTTAAGGATTATTTAGAACTCTATTGGACGATGTTGGAGCAAGAGCAGCCGATGGATGATCCTTCTGATATTCAGTCGATTATCAAAGCCCAGAAAGACTACGATCAATACAGCGCCGATCGAGACCCAGCTTCTGGTTTGTTTAGCAGCTATTTTGGTCATGAGTGGTCTGAGCGCTTCTTGTATGGCTTTTTGTTTGAAGATGCCGTGCCGCTGGCGACTGGAGTAACGGCGTGACCATCTATGAACCTTTTTTAGAATATGCGGTGGACTTGCTGGAAAAACGCCAAGATCTACAGCCATATCCAATTCCAGCAGGCTTTGAATCGAAGTTTGCGCTGGTGGGCAAGGGCGATCGACAGTCAGAAGTACACACCACCAGCCACGGCTATCAATCACCTAAACTCCGTCAAATTCGGGCGGCTCATGTGCAGGGTGGGGCTTCTTTGCAAGTGTTGAACTTCGTTATTTTCCCCAAGCTAGAATACGACCTGCCGTTTTTTGGGGCAGATTTGGTTACATTACCTGGCGGTCACTTGATTGCCTTAGACATGCAGCCGCTGTTTCGGGATGATCCAGGCTATCAGGCTAAGTTTACCCAGCCGATTTTGCCGATATTTGAGAAGTTCCAGAA
>JAYUSV010000299.1:0-5452 GCA_043755495.1 Synechococcales cyanobacterium | reverse complement strand
CAGCCAAAAGGCCAAATGTGATTACGGAAAAAATAGATTTGCGAGACACTTTGATACTACCTTCTAGTTATGTTGCTAATTGGTGGATGAGAGCCGAGAAGAGTTCTCTCGGAGGTTGCTGTGATTATTGTTCCCACTACACCCTTTAAATCCATCACCTGGGAATTGAATAATTTATTAGTTGTTTTCCTGAAAGAAAGACTTGAGCGAGCCAACTCCTTTCTTGACATGTCGAGAGACGGTAATAACGCTGATATTCATTTTTTCAGCGACTTCTTTTTGCGTGAGGTCATAAAAGAAAACAAACTCGATAATTTGGCGAGTGTGTTGCTCTAATGTGACCAACCCTTGGCGCAAACGCTGCCGATCTTCATCAGCAAGCTGAAAACTGCGATAGCCATGGTCGGGCAAAATATCCATCATGCAGTGACCTTCGTCATCACCGGTGGGGCAATCGAGGCTAATAGCCTGCCGATTTTGCTTGGCTAGCTGGACTTCTTGCCATTCACTTACCGAGACATCAAGGGCGGTGGCCATTTCTGTGTCAGAAGGGAAGCGCTGATGCTGAGCGTGGAATTTTTGATTAATCGAGGCTGATTTTTGCAGCATCTCTAGCCAACGCCGGGGTACCCGAACTACCGAGCTTTTATCGCGCAGGTAGTGCTGGATTTCGCCCCGAATATAGGGTAGAGCGAAGGTACTAAAGGCATAGCCTTTGGTGAGATCAAATCGATCGATTGCCGAAACTAAGCCGATCGAACCAACTTGCAGTAGATCTTCATAATTTTCTTGACATTGATTAGCCCAGTAGTGAGCTTCTCGTCTGGCTAACCCCAAGTTCAACCGTACAATGCGGTCTTTGAGATAGGGCAATCCGGTTGTATGATAATCGCGCAGCAGCGCTAAGGTCTGCTGTTTGATTTCTCCAGATTGCTCTGATCTAGAAGCTTGTTCATCTGCCACAACATCCGTTGATCCGTCTGTTGTTTGTACATTTTTTAGCTGTACATCCGTGGCGGTATTTCCCGCTCGGTCAGTTTCCGGGCGAGTCAAGGTAATAGTCATTAATAGCTTACGATCCTTAAAGTAATCGAGATATTTGAATGTTTCTCGGATTTAGCAGTAAAATCCGCTGAAATCTGATGAGAGAATTTAATAACTTGGTTTAAATATGCCCAAAATTTCTGACCTGATTAATATTTTTTTAGGCAAATCTACTGTTGAGTAGAAAGCGACTGAAAATATTAACACCCTGTTCTTGAGATTTGGTAGAGAAGGAAATTGCTGGTTGAACTTGTGTTCATCCGTATTGTCGGCGAGTAATTTAGTAATGCCCGCGATCGATCCCAGTAATATCAAGAGATCTTTGTCACTAAAAATCGGGACACAAAAAAGCACCGACTACTGCCGGTGCCCAAATAAATATTTAATTAACTTGTCTAGAAAATCTAGATTTAAGCTTTGGTTTCTAAGCGAGTGTAGAACACCCCGCGAATCCGAACTTTTTCGGGGTCATCTGCGCCCAAGTCGGTATCAGAAGTTTGCTGACTGGTAAAAATACCGGCAACTTCACCAGTTGTCGCATTAATTTTAGCAACTTCAAAAGTGATGTTGCCCTTGAAGCTATCGGTGCGCTTGACGTTGGTACGAGACAGTTTGCTGCTATCAGCTTCGGCAGGTAAAGCGATTGCATTGTCGTAACCACTGGCTACACCCCGACCTTTGGGATCGAGAAACACTGAACCGCGATAAGAAGGCACCTTAAACTCACCACTAAAGTCAGTAGAAGTGGTTAGAGTAGGAGTAGGAACAGCGCTGGTAGCCACTAACTCTTTAATAGTGAACAAGAAAGGCACTAGTTCGCCACCAGGCATTTTGACAGTAATTGCTTGGAAGTCGATGCCGTCTTCTTCTTTAAAGACTAGCTTACCTTCATTGTCGAAAGTGACACTACCCTTAATTTGATCAAGGCTAGAGGTAGCACGAGTTACTACTTTACCTTTGACAAATTCGGCTTTTTGGCGTTTGTTAGCCGGTTCTTCTTCGACGAAGTACTCGGTGGGCTGCAAGCACATATCTACGAACTGATACTTTTTGTTGGAGTCGAAGTCGATCGAACCCCGGCTAATATCAGAAATGGTCGGGCAGTTATTGGCCAAACCAGTGTTCCGAATTTGTTCATAGGTTAGGGGTACACTACTGGTCGCATTGGCAGGGCTGTCGCTGCAAGCGGTCAAAAGACCAATGCAAACGGCCATTAGTGCCGCAATTAATCCACGGAATTTCATCTTTAACCTCAAATCTGAGAAAATTAATATTATATATCTGGACGATTATGTTAATGCTGGTCGCAGTTGCAGCGAGCAAATAGGTTTAATCATACAGGAGAAAACCTGAGAGACTTAAACTCTGGCTAGATTTCCCCAGTTCATTTTCCTGAGTCCATATCTAGTTAATCTATTTATCACAAAGTGGCTCTGAGTGGTAAACTTACCATGCGCTGCCCACAGGTCGGTGTCTATCACACTCGATCTGGCCACGATCTGGCACAAGTAAATTTAAGTAACATTTTGGTTGACAAAACCGCTGCTATGGAAATGGAGACAGAAAATACCCCTAGTCACACTAGTACTTCTCAGACAGGAGAGAAGAAAACTGCACTTACTGAAAGATTGCAGCAGATTAGCGCGATCGGTTTGCAGTTAGCAGCAGATCACCACCAACAAACCGATGAGTTGCTGGCAATTTTGCGTACCTTAGAAGAACTGCATCGCCATATTCGTGAAGACTTTTTTCAGCCAGCCTTACCTCAAAGTCGCCACAGTCTCTATTCATTGTTGATGGAAATCGAAGCACAAGGTGGGTGGCCATACATCGAAAGAATGCGGTTACAAGATTTGTTGCAGGCGATGGATGCCGAGAATCCTCCAAAAGCATAAAAATTATGCCTAAAAAAAAGAAGATCCTAGTATGGCTGGGATCTCCTTTTTTGGGATATTTGAATTAGCTGAACTTCACATTTAAGACCACATCGTTATAGTCTCGATCGCCGCCACCTACTAAGTCTTCAAAGCCAAAGCGGTTATCACCCAATAGCTTAATGTGGTCTATCTTATCGGAGTTAGCACCAATGTAAGCAAAATAAGTCTCGGCACCGTTGGCGATGATATATGGAGCCAAAATAGTGCCACCGGTTAAGTTTTGGTTGTTTGCTACCACCGTCCCACTAACACTGTTCAGGCTCGTCACTGCCCGCTCGATCGCTGCTTGGGCATAGCCGACATCGCCGGGTAGCAAAGTGCCCACTCGCCCAGTTAAAGCATCATCTACTGTATAGAAGCCCACTCGGTTTTTGTAAGCAGCATCACTTTGGACAGTAAAGCTGGCAGCAATTGTCCCTGCTTGGTTGCTGAGATCTATCAAATCTGCTTTAGCTTGTAAAGCTGTGCCGACTACGGCCTGACTGGATAACTCAGCTTGCAACAACACATTGCTACTAGCACCAGCCCAGGCCAGATTTAGTCTGTCACCAATAGCTGTAATCGGTAACAGGCTACTATCCCCAATCAACACATTATTGACAGAGCCACCTCTAGCTAAAGTGGCTTTAGCTGCATCGATCGTGTCATCTTTGACTGCAAAAAACCGCAGGCGTTGACCGGCTTGGAAAGTAAGCTGGCGACTAGCGGTGGGGTCAAAGAAAGCTCCGCCCAAAGTTGAAAAAATAGTTTGACTGCGATCGAACACAGCTTTTAAGTAGCCATCTTGACCTGGTAACAAGGCGCCGATCTTACCCAAATCATCATCTACGGCAAATACTCCCAGGTCATCAGCGCCAGTACCCAGGCGTTGCAGGGGAGTAAATTTTAGGTTGAAGGCACCAGTGGCATTAGTGACTTGTAACAAATTACCCACCAAGCTCTCTAGTTTGGGTAGAGTGCTGATCGGAGGGTTCACTACCACTGGAGGTATCACAGGTAGAATGTCATCATTGAGGATTCTGCCAATTCCTTGAGCCGTAGCGATCGAGCTATTCACCGCAGCAGTCAGTTTCACCGCAAAAGTTTCGGCATCTTCGATGGTTAAGTCTCCAACTACCGATACGGCAATGTTTTTGCTGGTTTCGCCCGGAGCAAAGCTCAGGGTGCCGTTGCTGTTGACAAAATCATTGCCCCCAATAGCTGTTTGCCCCGCTGTGGCATAGTCTACAGCCACTAATTTGAGGCTGGAGCTAGCAAGATTGACTGTGAAATTAAAAGTGGTGTTGCCAGTATTGCCTTCTGGAGTCGAGACATTGTTAATCGAAATTTCCGGGTAAGCCAACTTCAAATCTGCTTTGATATTGGTGGTGCCAATCGCCACTGTTTGGCTGCCGATCAGCTGCTGGTTTTTTAAGAAACTCACTTGATATTGGCCCGGGTTCAGCAAAGTCTGATAACCCCCAGCATCGAGAGTGGTGGTTATTACTGGAGCACTGTTGGGCTGACCAGCGGCACGTACTTCCACATCAATGCCACTTACGCCCTCCCCAGTTTGGTAAAAACCATCACTGTTCAGATCTTGGAAAGCTACACCTAGCAGCCAAGCTTTACTATCTAGAGCAGTCCGATTACCAAATTCTTGACTGATTACTAATGGTCCGACCTGAGTTTTGCTGTCGTTTTCGGCGGTAATGGCTATCCCCACTTCTCGGTAACTGCCCGAGAGCAATAATTCTCGGTGACTAGCCGGATTCTGGATACCGCCCACACTTTGAGGATCATTACCCCAATCGATTGCAAACCCGGCATGACCAAACAGCACCGATTCACTAAAAGCAAAAATATTTTCTCCTACTCTAGTCCCAACATAGCCAGCATTGATTGCTCGTTGTAACAGGTCAGCTTCCCCTGGTAATCGGTGCGACTGCGTATCAGCCGCAATCATTTGGGCATTGTGAGTCGCCGCACTGGTCGCCAATTCTGCCGACCAAGCCAAGGGAGCTACTGGAAACAGAGTGCTCCACTGCTGCGCCAAAATACTGCGATCGACTCCAAACTGTTGTAGAGCCTGAGCAATCTTGGGATCCCCAGAATTCAACAGTAAGTTCAACTCAGCCTGGGGCGATTGCCGCAGGCGATTGATTAATTCGAGCATTTCTTGAGCTTGGGCGGTGGGTTGCAGCATGAAAAACCAGGGTAAACGAGTGCAGCAGAAAATAAATAATCCTATAAACTACATCGTCGCATTCCCCAGCTAGCAATCGAAACCCTAGTTCTACGGATAAATTTTGGATTGATCGCCTGGCTAGATTATTTAACTCGGTGAAAATACGTAAATATTAATGATTTGCCCACTTGGCCAAACACTCAAGTGCCTTTGCCCCGAGCGGCTGGTGCGGTGGCCATTAGAACCAGCGACCTGCGCCAACGTTTGGCTAATCTACCGCTGTCGCCACCACAGATGCCCAGCT
>JAYUSV010000298.1:0-5454 GCA_043755495.1 Synechococcales cyanobacterium | reverse complement strand
AGAGTTTTGTCGGCATGATGCTAACGGGGAATGTTTGATTGGCTCCACCGGCACTTCGGTAATCGACCATCCAATCGGGTATATGTGCTAGCCAAGGGATGCAACCGTCTTCTGGTAGAATTCGGAGTTGTTACTATCTTTTCTCGTTACCAATGGCCACATCTCGCGCAAAAATCGCCCTCGATGCAATGGGTGGGGATTTTGCCCCCGCACCGATCGTGGCAGGGGCGGTTAAGGCACAGTCTGAGCTAGATGTGGATGTCATACTAGTCGGCGATCCTGAACAAATCGAAGCTTGCTTAAAAGAACAGGGCGTGACTGGCCAAAGCAAAATTGAAATTGTACCCGCCGCAGGGACGATCGAGATGGACGAAGAGCCATTGAGTGCTTTGCGGCGCAAGCCCAACGCTTCGATCAATCTCTGTATGAAACTAGTCAAAGAAGGCAAAGCCGATGCCGTGGTCTCGGCGGGGCATTCGGGGGCAGCCATGGCGGCGGCTTTATTGCGATTAGGGCGATTAAAAGGTATCGAAAGACCAGCGATCGCCGCAATTTTCCCCACTATTATTCCCGATCGATCGGTCTTAATCCTCGATGTAGGTGCCAATGTAGACTGCAAGCCTAAGTACTTAGAGCAGTTTGCCGTGATGGGTTCCATCTACAGCCAGTACGTTTCAGGAGTTGCCACCCCCAAGGTGGGCTTACTAAATATTGGCGAAGAAGAATCTAAAGGCAATGATTTAGCTGTGAGCACCCATGCTTTATTGTCTAAGAACCAAATGCTGACTTTTGCCGGTAATGCCGAAGGTCGAGATGTGCTTTCTGGTGAGTTTGATGTGATTGTTTGCGATGGTTTTGTGGGCAATATTTTGCTGAAATTTGCCGAAGCAGTAGGTGGCATTGTGGTGCAGATGCTGAAAGAAGAGTTGCCCCGAGGTACTCGTGGCCAGGTGGGTGCAGCAATTTTAAAACCCAATTTGAAGCGGCTGAAACAGCGGATTGATGCGGCAGAGCATGGTGGTGCTTTACTGTTAGGGGTAGAAGGAGTCTGTATTATTAGCCACGGTAGCTCCGATGCTTTTGCGATTGCTAACGCTATTAATGCAGCGAAGCTAGCGATCGACAACCAAGTACTGGGTCATCTTCAAGATCGTACCAAACAATAAATTAACTCAAAGATTCGGGGTAAATCACCATGGGCGTAACATTCATTGGTTGCGGAGCAGCCGCTCCGGCAAACATCGTAAGCAACGATACCCTCAGCAAGTTTGTAGATACCAGTGATGAATGGATTGCCAGCCGCACCGGCATTCGTCAGCGGCATTTAGCTGGGGAGAGAGATTCGATCGTCAGCCTAGGAACAGCCGCTGCACAGCAGGCGCTAGAAATGGCTGGAGTGGCGGCAGCAGATATTGATCTGGTACTGTTGGCCACTTCAACCCCCGATGATTTGTATGGTAGCGCTTGTCTGATTCAGGCCAAGCTTGGAGCAACACGAGCCGTGGCTTTTGATTTGAGCGCGGCCTGCTCGGGGTTTGTATTTGGTTTGGTGACGGCTTCCCAGTTTATTCAGACTGGTACATATCAAAATATTTTAGTGATTGGAGCCGATATTCATTCCCGCTGGTTAGACTGGGAGAATAGAAATACTTGTGTGCTATTTGGTGATGGAGCCGGGGCCGTGGTTTTGCAGGCAGGCGATCGAGAAAATTTGTTGGGTTTTGAGCTGCGCAGCGATGGTAGTCAAAATGATGCGCTGCATTTACGTTATGAGGGGACAAACCTACAGCTCAGTGAAGATGTCCAGGTGAGGCAAGGGGGCTTTGGGCGGTTGAAGATGAATGGTAAAGAGGTCTATCGGTTTGCGGTAAATGCGGTGCCTGATGTAATTGATAAGGCGCTGTTTAAGGCGCAGTTGCAGGTGGCCGATGTGGATTGGTTGATTTTGCATCAGGCCAATCAAAGAATTATGGATGCAGTGGCCGATCGACTTGGTTTGCCCCATGAAAAGATTGTGAGCAATGTGGCCGAATACGGCAATACTTCGGCGGCTTCGATTCCAATTGCGCTGAATGCTGCGGTTCGATCGGGCAAAATTAAGCCTGGGGATACGATCGCTACTTCTGGCTTTGGGGCTGGTTTATCTTGGGGTGCGGCAATTATGCGCTGGAGTAATTAGTTAAGTCTTGAACATGACACATTTGGCAGGTGGCGATATAATTAAGCCAAATGCTTAAGTGACTAGCCATGAGTTCAGCGACCCAGTTACGGGATATTTTAGGAATTTCGGACAGCAGAAACAACGCAGCATCATCAATCACTGATGCTCAAATAGTTCGGCATGGGCTGCCGATCGAATCTTTTAAACGAGTTGCTGGTTACTACCAGCTCACCGATGCCCAAATGTCTAAGGTAGTTGGGACATCTGTGCGTACTATTGTCAGGCTTCAGAAAGAGCAAAAGCCATTAAATGCTACTTGGTCAGACCGTCTTTACCGCTTAGCACGAGTGGCTGCTCTGGCTCAAGATGTTTTTGAAAGTTCTGAAACAGCAACAAACTGGCTAAAAAGACCCAATCGCGCTTTGACTGGCCAAGCACCGATCGATTTATTAGATACCGATGCTGGAACTGAGCAGGTAGTGGAGTTGCTCGATCGAATTGAGTATGGAGTTTACAGTTGAGTATCAGTTTATGGCGCATTTCCAAGCGAAAGTATGCCGACACAGCTTTTAACGGAGAAGGTGCTCGTCGAGTTGGTGGACGATGGAATTCTCGGGGACAAGGGATGGTGTACACCTCAGGCACTTTATCTTTGGCAGCCTTGGAAGTTTTTGTTCACATGGAGGTGGAAGATGTCTCAACAATGTTTGCGGCTATTCGGATAGATATACCAACAGAAGTAAAAATCAATTACTTGGAATTATCCCAACTACCAATAAATTGGCGGAGCATTCCGGCACCGACAGTGTTAGCTGAGATAGGAGATCGATGGTTTAAGACACAAGAGACAGCAATTTTAGCTGTGCCCTCAGTAGTAATTCCGGTGGAATACAACTATTTGATCAACCCAGCACATCTAGATTTTGCCAAATGTGCCTTGAATTTTTCTCAAGCATTTGAATTTGACCCCAGGCTCTGGAAGTAATAGATCTCACTTTGAAACAGCCCGGACATGTCTCAGAATTCAGTTTGGAGTAAATACCGATCCCTTTTGGATCGATAACATCTCTACAATGTCTCTTGCCAGTAAAATCTCATCAGAATACATCTAGCCCTCTTATGCAGCCCAACAACCCCAAAGATTTCACCGAAAAAGCTTGGCAAGTGATCACTCGCACGCTGGACGTGGCCAAACAGGCCAAGCATCAGCAGATGGAGACCGAACACTTGCTGAAATCTTTGCTGGAGCAAGAGGGCTTAGCGATCGATATTTTTACCAAAGCTGGCATCGAGACCCCCAAGCTGCGAGAAAAAGTAGATAAATATATCCAAGTCCAGCCCAAGATTGGCGATAGCAGCAACGTATACATGGGCAAGGCACTGGATTTGTTGTTTGATAGAGCGGTTACTATCAAAGAAGAATACAAAGACGAATTTATCTCGATCGAACACCTCGTATTAGCCTGTAGTCAAGATGATCGGTTAGGCAAAAAGCTATTCGCCGAATTTAATTTGACCGAAGAACTCCTCACCAAAACCATCAAACAAATTCGCGGGAGCCAAAAAGTGACCGACCAGAACCCTGAAAACAAGTATGAGTCGCTGACTAAGTACGGCAGGGATCTAACCGAGGCGGCGAAAGCCGGTAAGTTAGACCCGGTAATTGGTCGCGATGAAGAAATTCGCCGCACGATTCAGATTCTTTCCAGACGAACAAAGAATAATCCGGTGCTAATTGGGGAGCCAGGGGTTGGTAAAACGGCGATCGCCGAAGGTCTGGCTCAGCGGATTGTGAGTGGCGACGTGCCCCAGTCTTTGACCAATCGCCAGTTGATTTCTTTGGATATGGGGGCGTTGATTGCCGGTGCCAAGTATCGGGGGGAATTTGAAGAGCGCTTAAAGTCGGTGCTAAAAGAAGTCACCGAATCTCAGGGCAACATTATTCTGTTTATCGATGAAATCCATACGGTAGTCGGAGCCGGAGCTACCCAAGGGGCAATGGATGCCGGGAATTTGCTCAAGCCGATGATGGCGCGGGGTGAATTGCGCTGTATTGGGGCTACGACTTTAGATGAATATCGTAAATATATTGAAAAAGATGCTGCCCTAGAACGCCGCTTCCAACAGGTCTATGTAGATCAGCCCAGCGTGGAAGATGCTATTTCGATTCTGCGGGGTTTAAAAGAGCGCTACGAGCTGCACCATGGAGTAAAAATCTCCGATGATGCGGTGGTGGCAGCGGCGACTCTTTCTAGTCGGTATATTAGCGATCGATTCTTACCCGATAAGGCGATCGACTTAATGGACGAGGCAGCGGCCAAGCTAAAAATGGAGATTACCTCTAAGCCCGAGGAATTAGATGAAATCGATCGTAAGATTTTGCAGATGGAAATGGAGCGGCTTTCGGTAAATAAAGATGCTTCCAGTGGTGCCAAAGAAAGGCTAGAAAGATTAGAAAAAGAGATAGCCGAATTCAAAATCCACCAAAGTAGTCTCAATACTAAGTGGCAGTCTGAAAAAGATGTCATTACTAAGATTCAAAAAATTAAAGATGAAATCGATCGAGTCAACATTGAACTATTGCAAGCCGAGCGGGAATATGATGCTAACCGCGCGGCAGAATTAAAATATGGCAAGCTCTTTGAATTACATAAATCTCTAGAAGAAGCAGAGGTTTATCATGCTGATGCCCAAACTAGTGGTACATCGTTGTTAAGAGAAGAAGTTACCGAGTCAGACATTGCCGAAATTATTTCTAAGTGGACAGGTATTCCGCTAAGTAAGTTGGTAGAAGGGGAAAGAGAAAAACTCTTACACCTAGAAGAAGAACTACATCGGCGAGTCATTGGCCAAGAAGAAGCTGTAACGGCAGTAGCAGAGGCTATTCAGCGTTCAAGAGCAGGTTTGTCTGACCCCAACCGCCCGATCGCCAGCTTTATCTTTTTAGGCCCCACAGGGGTTGGTAAAACCGAGTTAGCCAAAACCTTAGCAAACTTTTTGTTCGACAGCGAAGACTCCATGATCCGCATCGATATGTCGGAATACATGGAAAAACACGCCGTCTCCCGGTTAATTGGTGCCCCTCCCGGCTATGTGGGCTACGAAGAAGGCGGTCAGCTCACCGAGGCTATTCGTCGCCGGCCTTATGCGATCGTGCTATTCGATGAAATCGAGAAAGCCCACAGTGACGTGTTTAACGTGATGTTGCAAATCTTAGATGATGGGCGTGTCACCGATTCTCAGGGGCGAGTGATCGACTTTAAAAACACCGTAATTATTATGACCAGCAACAT
>JAYUSV010000297.1:0-5456 GCA_043755495.1 Synechococcales cyanobacterium | reverse complement strand
CTCCAGAGAACCAAGATTTGGGCGTTGTCAAAACGATCCGCAAACTTAATATTAAGTTGATTATTGCACCTTTCCCTGATCATCCAGGTAATAAAGACTATTTCTTCTTTGAAGCACGGCCTAAAACCCTTTTGACAACTTCGGTCTAGCCTTAACTTGTCACCAATGGACAGTGTAATGGTTTTATTACCAAAGCACTTTCCTGGTATCATCTATCTCAGAAATCACCTAAGTAATTTTTTTAATCCTCAGGAACTAAAAACCCACTCTCAACATCAACAGTCCAGAGCGTTCTTTCAGAATTTCAGCATGAAAAAAAGATACTTAGCAATCGTCGCCACCACCCTGTTAACAGTTAGCAGTGCTAACGCCCAGAGCGTTACAGCCTACAAAACTGCCCAAGGACAAGTGATTGTCACCGGGCTTAAACCAGGCCGACTCAATGGAGTGGCTGCTAATACTGGCAAGGGGTTTGGTGTGAGCAATATTACTTCGACAGCCTGTGGGGAGGTGATTATTAACAAAGCTGCTGATTTTAAGTTTATTATTGTCAATCGCCAAAAGATTAACCCAAAATCTTTACCTGTGAAGGCTTATACTGTCTGCACTAAATCTTTGCCCGTAACACCCAAAACACCCATCAAGCCTCGTTAGTAAAAGTACCAGTAGAGCTATCGACAATTAGCTCTTTCAGAGTAGTCAAAATTTCAGTCTCACTGAAAGGCTTACCAAAGTAAGCCGAAGCACCCAGATTCATTGCAATCTTGCGGTGCTTTTGGCTGCTGCGAGAAGTAAGCATCAGCACCGGCACATGCTTGACATAATCGATCGACTTCACATTGGCCAAGAAGCCATAGCCATCCATCCGAGGCATTTCTAAATCACAGATCACTGCCTGGGGAATTAAGCCTGCTTGAATTTTTTCTAAAGCATCCAAACCATCTTTAGCTTCTTCTACTCGATAGCCATTGCGTTCTAAGGTCATGGCTACAAAGCGCCGCACGTTAATCGAGTCATCGACCACCAAGATCAAGTCTTGGTCATCTTGCACTACCGGTAGTTCTAATGGTGGTGCCAAAGCCAAATTAAGATCAGAACCAGCATTTTCGCGCCAGCGCACCAAGGCCAACGGATCTACCAACGGAATCACTCGACCATCGCCCAATACACCACAGCCCGAAATGCCTGATGGCATCTCTAAGACTCCCTGAAGCTGACGAACAGTTACTTCTTGCTCTTGCCAAAACCGATCGATCTCCAAACCAAATAGTTGGGTACCATCGGCTACCACCAAAATTGCTGGCTGGTCGATTTTAGGACTACCCGGCATAGTCGATGGCCGCAGATTGCTGGTAGCCTGGAAACAATCTTGCATCGCAATTAGTTTTACCTGAGCATCTTGCCATTGTAAGTAGCGCTGACCATCTTGCTCCAAAATCTTCTCTGGATCAGGCAGCAGCATTTCTTCTACCCCGTTAACAGGGAAGGCAAAAAACATTTTATTAGCTTCTGCAATCATTACCTTCATCAAAGACATCGTGAAAGGCACTGTGATCGTAAAAGTACTACCTTGGCCTGCCACAGTATCAATATGAATATTGCCCTTGGCCTCTCGGAGATTAGTGCGCACTACATCCATCCCTACGCCACGTCCTGATAGATCAGTGACTTTGGCAGCAGTACTAAAACCAGGTTCAAAGATGAGTTCTAGCAACTCTTGGCGACCGCCAGCAATCAGGGTTTCTTCATCGATACCCATTTTCAGGGCTTTGGCACGGATTTTATCTAGATCGATGCCCTTACCATCGTCTTTAACTACAATCACAATTTGGTTGCCACGATAGTAAGCATTGATTTCGATCAATCCTACCGGCGATTTACCGGCTGCCACCCGTTCTGCGGCAGTTTCAATTCCATGGTCAAAGCAATTACGCAATAAGTGCATCAAAGGATCTTTTAATACTTCAATCGTGTGGCGCTCAATCAATAAGTTGCTGCCTTTCATCTTCAGCTCTACTTCCTTGCCATGTTCGATCGACATTTCGCGCAATGCCCGAGGGTAGCGCCCAATGATTTCGCTCAAAGGCAACATCCGTACAGTGGTAAAGCGGGTCTGCATCTGCTTGGCAGTGCGATTGATATCACGGGTTACGGCTTCAGTATCATTGAGCTGAATTTCGATATCGCTGACTTTTTCTTGAATTTGCACTACCGATTCAATCACCGACTGAGAAAGCAAGTGGAAATCACCATAGCGATCCATTTCTAGTCGATCAAAGTCAGCAGTAGCATCTTCATTTTCAATGGCTTTTTCGGCTACTTGCACAGAAATGCGGTCATAGACAGTCCGTAGTTGGACACTGGCAGTTTCCAAGGTGCTAACTTTTACTAACAACTCACTCAACAGATTGCGGATACTAGATACTTGTAGGTTCAGACCACTACGGCTGATATTTAATTCACCAAATAAGTCGCCAATTTCAGCCAGACGCTCGACTCCAACTCGAATAGTCTGCTCTGGTACGACTGGAGTATTATCGAAAGTTTCTGGTTCTGGACGCGCATGATACTCTGGCTCAGCATAGTTATCGGCTGGATCGGCGATCGGGCCAGACATACTGGGGAACGGCAGATCGGTTTCGACAGCAGCCAAGGCACCAAAAAAGTCATTAGCATCTAGATCAGTATCCATTGCAGACCAATCCAGCTCTGGGGTATCAGCAACATCTATAGATGCGAAGAGGCTATTTAAATTACCATTTAAACTCGACCAATCTATTAACGCCTCAGTCACTTCGCCGGTTTCCAAATCAGCAGCAGCAATCAAGAAATCATTGGCATCCACGTCAGTCTGCATGGTCAACCAATCGATCGACGCTTCGGTAGCCTGTTCTGGAGTAAATTCTAAACCAGTTGCCTCTAGTTCATTGATATCTAACAAATCAACCATTGCTGGTGTGGCATCTGCTGGCAACGACCCACTAGCAGCTAATCCGGCTACTGAAATAGGCAGAGCGTCTGATAGATTAGATAGTTCTTCGATCGAGAACAATTCTTCGATCGCTCCAGTTGACCCAAGAGAGCTATTGACCAAATTGTCGCTAAAGAAGCTGTCACTGATCAAATTATCACTTTGATCTTCAGCCATATTTTCGCCAATCAAAGCCGAGAAGAAATCTAGCTCACCAGATTCTTCGCCACCAGCAAACTCCTGCTCTATTCCCAAATTGAGAGATACTAATTCCAGTTCATCGGCACCAGCTACCGGCACCAAGGTATCAATTAGGGCGAATTCTTGGTTAGGAGTCAGTTCTACTTTTGCCACAAGAGCCGTTGCGGCTACAACAACACCAGCAATTGCACCAATTGCTGTAGGTAAACTATCGCGCTGATCAATTTGCACCAAAGACTGTGATCGCCGCCAAGCAGCTACAGCCAACTGGGCAATCAGTAAATACTGTTGTGGTGCAGCCACTAATTTTTGACCAATATCTTGGCATAAAGAGGCCATGGCAGGCAGCTCGAGCATTTCGGCCAAGCCATTTAAGGTCTCGGTAGTAATTTCTAATTCACTGTGCAGCGTAGAATGATCTGGTGCAGCCAATAGTTCTTCTAGGTGTTGGAGAGCGGCATCTACTTCGGTTTCAAACAAGTAGACAACAATATCGTCTTCTTCTTCATCGCTACTAAAAAAGCCATCATCAGCAGCTTGAGGTTCCCCTAAACGGTCATAGAGTTTGGTTAACAATGGCTCTACATCGCTAGCAAACCAAGCTGCCGGAATTTCGGCACCTTGGCGATTGTAGTCCATTACCGTGCGGACTCGATCGACTACTGCCAGTAAATCTTGCTCTAGTCGGGCATCTACTTCATCACCCTTTTGGCCATAGCGCAACACCTTGAGAGAATCTTCTAAACGGTGGCCAATGGCCGAGAGCTGCATAAAGCCCATCATGGCAGCGCCACCTTTAATGGAGTGAGCGGCGCGCATCACAGCATCGAGCTGTTTGCCTTTCACTTCGCCGCTACCGACTCCTAATAAACCCGTCTCGATTTGATCGACGTAGTCTTGGGCTTCTTCCAGAAACTGGAGACGCACTTGCTGTTCTTGCGCTGAAATAGACATCGCTGGGGGAAGAATGGGGTGAGTAGATGCAATAGGGGAAAATGGCTCCCCAGAATTTTTTAGTTGTTATCGGCGTTAACTTTAAACTTCCCAACCACTGCCTGCAATTCATTGGCGATTGCGACCGTAGCCTGCAAAGAGTTAGATACCTGTGAAGAAGAAGTAGATGTTTGAGCCGAAACTTCGGCCACTCCAGCCATGACCAGCTTCATCGATTCCGAAGAAGCCACCTGCTTGATCGCCGACACCGAGATAGATTGTAAGAACACATCGATTTCTTTGGACTGGTCGATAATTTCTTTCAAGCTCAGCTTAGTCTGTTCTACCGCCTTGGAGCCTTCTACCACTTGGGCGGTACTTAGCTCCATTGCTTGGGTTACTTCGCTGGTTTCGCGTTGAATGGTGCTCACAATTTTTTCGATTTCTTTGGTTGCTGCCGAAGATTGAGTTGCCAATTGGGCTACTTCTTCTGCTACCACTGCAAAACCACGACCTTCTTCACCGGCTCGGGCAGCCTCGATACTGGCGTTAATTGCTAACAGGTTAGTTTGCAACGCAATTTGGTTAATTAAACCAACTGCTTTAGAAATCTGTTGCGAAGACTCACCCAAGCGTTTTACTTTCTTGGCAGTTTCGGCTACGGTTTCGCGGAGTTGGTTGATGTTTAATACTGTTTTGTCCATAGCCAAACCACCGGTTTCGGCGGCCAGCGAAGCTGATGTTGCTACTACCGATGCTTCACGGGCGCTTTGGGCTACCGACTGAATCGAAATAGCTCCAGCCTCTACTTGGCGCAGTGTTTGTTCGATTTTGTCAGCTTGTTCGGTGGCAGCCGTGGCTAGCAAGCGAATTTCTAACTCATTGTCACCTACAGAGGTAGTTACCTGAGCCGTAGAAGTTTTTACTGTTTTAACAATGTCGCGCAAGCTTTCAATAATTGAGTTAAAGAAATCCCCAACAATCGCAATTTCTCCTTCGTTAATTTCTGATCGAACAGTCAAGTCACCGGTAGCAGCACCTTCAATTTCACTCAGCAATCTCATCAGCTCTTGTTGACGAGCAACGTTTTCAGCTCGATCTTTATCAGCAGCAAATTTGGTGCGTTCGGAGCTAGAGTATACCAACATAGGAGTTACTAGCTGATCTGCCAACTCGGTCATTACGTCGGTTTCATTGGCCGACCAGTTGTGAAACTGTTGGCAGTGATGAGCTACCAACAACGCAATCAAGTTGCCATTTTGAGCAATTGGCACTACCAGGTTAGATTTGATATTCAGCCGCTCAAACAGTTTCACATGCTCTTTGTGGTAGCCAGCATCTAGTACATTGT
>JAYUSV010000296.1:0-5461 GCA_043755495.1 Synechococcales cyanobacterium | reverse complement strand
TATTTTTATCTGCCCTATCGACCCTGCTACGGTCTAAAATCCTTGTAACTTGCTTTCTGCAATGGTTTAAGGCAGGGTCGTTAACTTTCCAAAACAGGGTCGATAAGGGTCGTTAAGGGTCGATAGAAAAAATTCTATCGACCCTGCCTACTATCTTTACTAGGCAATGGTTTCAGCCAATAAATGTGCCTTCAGGGTCGATAGGGTCGTTATTTTTGCTCCTGTTCTGGGTCGATGATGATCGTGAAATTTATCACTTTGGCCGATCGGGAAATCCAGTGGTGAATTTTGCGTTTGCGTTGAGGATGATCTTGTACCCAGAATTGCTCTGGTTTTATCTGCCCTATCGACCCTGTTGCTGTCTAAAATCGCTGTAACTCACTCTCTGTAATGGTTTAAGGCAGGGTCGATAAGGGTCGTTAAGGGTCGATAGAAAAAAATCTATCGACCCTGCCTACTATCTTTACTGAGCAATGGTTTCAGCCGATAAATGTACCTTCAGGGTCGATAGGGTCGTTGTTTTTGCTCTTGTTCTGGGTTGATGATGGCTGCGAAATCTACTGATGGATTTTATTAGATGATTCGGTAATCAACACCTAGCAGTAAATATTCAAACAAGTAAATTTCAACTATGATACTTAGGTTCTGCTTTGATATGAACAAACTTAAATCATTCACAATGCTTATAGCCAATATGTCTAAGCAGGAAAAGGAAAAGCAAAGATTAATTAGTCAACTGGCTAAAGAACTTGAGGAAAATAATCTTGCTATATTTGCAGGTGCTGGTCTGTCTACCCCTGCTGGATTTGTCAACTGGAAGGAATTGCTAAGACCAATTGCTGATGAACTTGATCTAGATGTGGAAAAAGAAACAGATCTGGTTGCACTTGCCCAATATCATTGCAATACCAAGCAATCAAATAGAGGAACACTTAATCAGCTTTTAATTAACGAATTTACAAAAAATGCGAATCCCACACAAAATCACAAAATACTAGCCCGCTTACCAATATCCACTTATTGGACAACGAACTATGACAAACTCATTGAAAATTCTCTTACTAACATGGGTAAGACTCCAGACACTAAATATCAAAAAGACCAATTAAGTTACACCAAACCTGGTAGGGATGCAATTGTATATAAAATGCATGGTGATGTAGATAGTCCTCATGAGGCCATTCTAACGAAGGATGATTATGAAAGTTACCATGTTAAAATGCAACCGTTTTTAAATGCATTAAGTGGAGACCTGATTTCAAAAACTTTTTTATTCCTTGGGTTTAGCTTTACAGACCCAAACTTGGACTATATTTTAAGTAGAGTCCGAATCGCGCATTCAAAAAATCAAAGGCAGCATTTTTGTATTCAAAAGCAAGTCAGCGCATTACCAAATGAGTCACAGGCTGATACAGAATATAGAGAAAGGAAGCAAGAGCTTTTTATTCAAGACCTCTTGCGCTTTAGTATTAAAACTATTTTGGTGAAAGAGTATTCAGAGATAACAGAAATACTTGAAAGCTTAGAGAAAGTATACAAACAAAATACAATTTTTATTTCGGGCGCAGCACATCAATATGGGAATTTAGATAAGGAGAGCGGAGAAGATTTTGTTTACTCCCTGAGCAAAAGCCTTGCAAAAGAGGACTTTAGAATTGTCTCTGGTTTTGGTTTAGGAATCGGTAGCTCTGTCATTACAGGTGTTCTTGAGCATGTTTACATGAGTGGTAAGCGACTAGATAATGAACAATTAATATTACGACCATTTCCACAATCACAAACTGGTGATAGGCCATTAAAAGAAGTTTGGCATGATTATAGAAATGATATGATTGCACATGCAGGAATTGCCATATTTTTATTTGGCAACAAGTTGAAAGATGGCAAGATCGTAAATTCTAACGGAATGATGGATGAGTTTAAAATTGCAAAATCCCAAGGTGTATTTTTAATTCCAATCGGGGCTACTGGTTATATAGCTAGTTCAATATATAATCAACTAGAAGAAGAAGGATACTTTAGCGACTTGAATATCTCTAAAGAAATCCGAGATAAAATTCCTTTACTAAACAATTCAAATATCTCTTTGGATGAATTGAAGGATATTATCGTAGACATAGTAAAACTTGTAAATAAACATAGGTAAACGAAATGGCCAGAAAAACATTTTTTAGCTTTAAGTATGAAGATGTAACACGAGCGATGGCTGTCAGACATAGTTGGGTTACACAGGACGCTGCTGGTTTTATTGACAAAGCTGATTTTGAAAAAATAAAACGACAAGGTGATCAAGCAATTAAGAATTGGATTGATTCACAGCTCGAAGGTACAACCGTTACAGTTGTTCTTGTGGGAGAGAAAACATGTTCAAGTCGTTGGGTAAAGTATGAAATCGATAAAAGTATAGAGCGAGGTAATGGATTAATAGGTATTGATATCAGTAAAATCAAAGATTTCAATGAAGCTACAAGTAATTGTTGTGGAGAAATTCCAAAAGGATATCCATTCTATTCATGGCAAAAAGATGATGGTTATAAAAATATGGGAGCTTGGATAGAGAAGGCAGCGAAAGACGCAGGAAAATAAATAAATACAAGCAATGATTGGCTGAAGAATTTCCTTCAGCCAATCATTGTTTTTAGCAGGTAAATTATTTCACATTTCGATTTAAGATAATGAGCCTCCGGCCATTAGATTTGACATACTCCATCCCAATCCCCACCCCTCGCAAATCAGGAGCAATCCTAGTCAGAGCCTTACTCAGACGAATCGGATCAGCCGGGAAAACCCGTGATCGCCTCACCTTTTCATCCACCAAAGAAGCCAACTTTTGCAACAGCGCATCAGTAGTACCTTCCCAAACCAGATCCTCTGCCATCAGCACCAAAATAGCCTGCCCGATCGGGCTAGCATCCAGCGCTGTCTCATGTGCCTCCTCTCGCACACCCTCATAAGCCGCCAAAAACTCCCCGCTCTCCAACCCCAAAGCCCCCTCCACCGCGATCGAAAACGTGGCATAATCCGCCATCCGAGGCAAACTCTTACAACTCACCTCCGGTAAACAGCGCAGCCCCTGGCTCAAAGCAGCCAAAATAGCCCCAAACACCTGTGGGTGAATAACCTCAAACCTTGCCCACAACTCCGCAGCATTCGATCGCTCCACCGGAGCCGCCACCTGCACCAAGATCGATCGATCCAGCAAATCCCCTCTGGTTGCCAAACTATCAATCCCATTCAAAATCTGTGGCCGCACAAACTCGATCGTCGTTTCTTCTAAGTCACTGTGCAACGTCCGATGACTAAAACCGCCACCGGTCGCAATCCGACATAAACAGTCCGATTGCTCTGCGCTCAGACCCGAAAGATTGTCATAGCCCACCACATAACGGTTGTTCGCCGCGATCGCCAAGTTACGAGTGTCACCCACCGCCGGGATCAACGGCGCTTTGCCAGGATCGATCAAGCGTTTCAGCACCGCGCTGAGAGTAGTTTTACCGCTGCCAGCTTCCCCATGCAAAATCAAAATTGGGTAAGTGGGTGCTGGTTTAAAGCAATTCAACAACCAAGTCGATACCATTGTCCAGTCTCGGCCCTGTAAGTTCAGCATGTTTTTTAGCGTATCCAACGACCCACCACCGATCGGAATTGGCAAAGGCAACAGATCGGCATGACGGCGGAATCTGACTGGGGCATCGCTGATAATTCGCCAGCCGTCTGAGCTGACTTCGATCGCTTGCCAAGTGTCGCTGCCCAGGTCAATGTAGATGCGGTTGTTCAGCTCGGCGATTCTCAGATAAACTTCTCGCTTGGCTCCTTCGTGGATGGCAATGGCCTGGAGGGTATCGATCGCTTGCTGGGTGGCTTCGCTGCCAGCCGATTTGTTGGTCAGACAGTAATATTGATGCTTAATCCAGTCTCTGAAGGCTTTGCGGCGAATAGGCAGGGTTTTTCTGATGCCGTTTTCTGATACATCAACATAGGCTTCTTCGCTAGGTGTATGAAATAGCTCAATGCCAGGGACACCCATTACTAGGTCAATGAGCCGATCGGCGGTGGCGCGTTTTTCTTTGGCTGGTTCGGGGCTGAAGTCGATTGGCTGTGTTTCTAGCAGTGCCTCAAACTGCGCTGGTGTGATTACTTTTAGCTCTAGATCTGTCTTCTGATACCGGTAATCGTTGATGTCATCAGCAATGTCCATACCGCCTTGCAGTTTCGGCCAAAAATCTTGGGTTCCGGCTAGGTAGTAGCCGCTGATTTGGTCAGAGAAGTCTCGCTCAAAGTTGCGGATGTACTTTAAGCCCTGCTCATCTCGATCAGGGCAGAGGATTAACTTAGCCCCGGCGAGGTCAGGTCGATAGTCTCCATATTTAGAGTAGCCAGCGCTACCGCCGATGGTGGTGGTGGCGGCGATGTTCATTGTCCATAAAATATCGGCGGCTTTCTCGCCTTCTACAATCCAGATACTTTCTTGTCGATCGATCGCTGCTCTCACGTCTAAGTAGCGGTAAATCGGAATATGGCGGCGGACTCCTTGGGGGTTGCCTTTTTTCCAGTCGTGGCCGCCCCAGTGGTTTTGGTAGAATCGCTTTTTGCCTTCGCCGCTGTCTTGACGCACCACTTTCACCAGTGGCTCACCTTCTCGATCAGGGTAAAAGTACTCGCTGGTTTGGCGCTCTATTTTGGGCTTTTTCCAGTCATCAGGATGCTTGCCTTCTAACTGGTCGATCGCTGTTCTAATCGCTTGTGAGTCACATTCGTTAGTGAAACATGCGTACTTTGGCGGATTAATATCTAAGTTTTTGCCCCCGCAAACGGGGCAGATATATTTTGTTTTAGATTTGCCTGAAGGGGTCAGAAACTGGGTCTTAGAGCCGATGTCATAGACGCACCCCGCAGACCGATCTGTGGTCGATCGGTTGCCATTAAGGTTATTCATTGAGATATAATGTAGCTACTGGTTTGATTATTGTTAATTTGTCCGTTCGAGAACAGCTTGTTTCAGCAGGCTGTTTTCCCCATTTGGGGGACAAACTAACAGTAGCTGAATTATATCAATATTCCCGAATTACATGGCCTTAATCTACTGTTAAGATTTCTCAAAGCCCTACTAGTAGCTGATCCATGTATTATTTAATACAACTACTATTGATGAAATACTAGCCTGCCTAGATAGAAATAGCCCACCGTGCCGCCATGCTAGCGGTTTTTTTGTGCCGTTTGGTGGTCAAAAATAGATCTCGATTTGTATCTTGTCCTCAATAAAAGTCAATGGCTTCGATCTCGCCATATCTCATCAAGATTTTCCACCCAGAATTGCTCAGTTTTTATCTGCCCTATCGACCCTGTTTTGGTCTAAAACCTCTTTGACATGCTCCTCTGCCTGAAGGCGAGAGGATTCTTGTTACTGGTTCTCAGAAGTCCGCTTGCTATTTCAGGCTGACCATCAATAGTAGAGGCGATC
>JAYUSV010000295.1:0-18424 GCA_043755495.1 Synechococcales cyanobacterium | reverse complement strand
CGTAATTGGGAGTAGAAACCATGATGTAACCTGATTAACTGTACCTAGAGTGCAAATTTACAAAAGATATACCGAGAAGCCTGACCAATAGCTGCACTAGTTGTGAGCGTTGTTAGCAACACCTTATCTATGAGTGTTGTTAGCAACACTGTGCTATCGACTCCATCCGCATAAGTAGAATGCGAACTAATTATTAAAATATGTTGTTCATACTTTTAGCTTGCCCATCTGGTGGAGGATAAGATCGAAACCTGGTCTAATAAGTGGAGAAACTTTCCTTCGCCCAGACTGTATTCACCTTTGACAAAAGCTGAAGTACCTTCTGGAATAGATTGGGTAATGGCCATTTGGTTTATTTTTAACCATTCAGTATCGGCGACGTTACTGATGGCAAAGCCCATCACGGTTTCTTGTTCTTCTACCACCAACAAAGAGACTTCCCCCCGATCGACGTTCACAAGTAAGCTGTCACCCAGAAATTGCCCCAAGTCAGCAATCCAGATCACCTGACCACGCCAGTTAAAAGTACCAAGTAGGCAAGGGGAAGCATTGGGGATCGGGGTAATGCGATCGGCCAAGGTAGAAATTACTTCCCGTACTCCAAAGGCTGGGAGGGCGAACTTCCGCCCAGAGGGAACGAAAAAGGTCAAACAAAGTTCGCCCTCTCGTTCTTCTAGTGCGTGAACCACGGTTTCAGTATCCGAATCGGCGACATCACTAGCCAAAAAATCTAAATTTACAGCCATGGTTGCTACTAACCGTTGAGAAGTTGTTTGATGGTGGAAACTAATTCATAGGGATCAAAAGGTTTACAAACGTAGGCATCAGCCCCTTGTTTCATACCCCAATGCCGATCGAAATCTTCACTCTTAGAACTGCACAGAATAACTGGTACATTCTGGGTTTTGGGGTCAGATTTCAGTTTGCGACATACTTCGTAGCCATTCATCTTGGGCATCACCACGTCCAAAATAACGATGTCAGGAAGGATTAGTAGCGCCATGTCTACTGCCTGTTCGCCATCGGTAGCAATATTGACCGTCATTCCACTGGACTGGAGAAGATCTTTCATCATCTCCCGTTGGCTGCTGCTGTCTTCGGCAATTAGTACTGTTCTCATATATATCTCTGACATTGAAGGTAGATGGACGCTGGTGGCAAGAGATGCTGCTTAGGAGAATGAAATCTCGGCGGTGACATCTGTATGTTGGTAACAATTATAGGGATAATGTTCGAGCGATAAACGCTCTGCCTGTTAAGGAAAGCTAAGGAGCTTGTCCTGTCTAATAGATCATCCACTACCTCCGTCCTGCAATATCATTTTGCCCAACCTGAGCACCTGATTTACTATATTGCTTTGATTAAAATAGTCAAAGCTTCGCTAAAATTCTGGATTAGTTAAGATTTTGTGCTGATGGCAGCATAAAAACTTGGTAGATATATTTGAGGACAGAGCACGAAATTTTGCCCAGTGACTCACCCCTGAGGAGAGTAACGGAGTATCTTTAGTGTATTCTCAACACTAATGGCGGGCTAGCCCGACTTTTACAGCTCCGAATTGACAATTCCAAATTGGCAGTTCTGAATATATTAAGTCTAGTAGTTCGGCATAGCTTCATCAGATCTAACTTCGCAACTGTGACTGCTCAAACGACTTCATTCCGATAGCACTTCGTATTTAGTATCTATATAGATAAAACAAAATCGGCAGTTGCTAGAGGCAAATTTAGGTAATCTCAATAACGACAGGGTATGTAAAAATGCTATACCTAGCAGAAATTCAGAAACAAAAAGGTGGCTTTATTGGCTCTGGTAAAGCAGAGTTACGGTTGCTGGCTTGCCAGCGAACTGAGCAAAACTGGAGCGCCATCCAAGGTGAAGAGCTAATTGCGGCTCCTGACGAAGCCAATAATTACGGCAGTGGTGTGCTGGTATTGGTCGATATGAACGCCAATCGGCAAGTGCAAGGTCAATTGCGCGAAGCTGGCCGCCATTTGGTGGGGATTTTACAAAATCTCTCCCGCCAAATTGAAAAATACAAAAAAGAAGCCGATGAAATCGAGAGCTGGCGACAGTCTCTTAGTTTGCAAAGCCAGCAATTACAGTTGCGTCAAGAAGAAATCCACAGTCGGGAAGAAGAGCTGGACTCTACTCGCAGTGAGCTAGATCACCTGACCTTAGAGTCTCAGCAGTTAGAAGAAAGCCTGCGCTCTAGTCGTGAACAGCGGGCAGAGCTGGAATCAGCTTGGGCCAAACTACGGGTGGAGCAAGCGGTGATCGAACAACACCAAAGCCAAGGTGGCGAAGGTCTGTCGGTGCAGCAAATTTCTGAGATGCGCTCTTTGATTTCACAGTTGCAGCAGTCTACTCCGGGCAATGTGCAAGAAACCCTACAAGCCGTAGAGCTTCAGCAAGATTTGCTGCAACAACATCTAGACAAACTGCAACAGCAGCAAAAGAAATCCCAAACTGATGAAGCTGAAATGACTCGGCAACAACAGCTTATTACCAATCGCAAACAAGAGTTACAGCAGTTGCAAGCCTCTTTAGAGCAGGCTCAAACCGAGTGGGAAGTACAGCAAAATGCCCTGAGCATTCGTCAAGAATACGCCCAACAGCTCACTAACCGGGTACAAACCGAAGAGGAAAGTTATCAGAAAATTCTGATGATGTCCCGAGGCGGTGTGGATGTGACAGTCAGCGATCGAGTAGATATTCAGCAAGTTGAAAACTTACCGCTGGAAGAGTTACAGGTAATGGTGGCTACTCTGCAAAAAGAAGTAGATCAATCCACTAACATGGTGCGCCTGCAAGAAGAAGAACTCCAAGAGCGGCAGGTTGATATTGCCAAAATGGAGGACGAAATTGCTGAAGCAACTGCTTTCGATCAACTCAATCTAGAAAATGAGTTAACTGACGAGCAAGATGCTTACCAAATGTTGGAGCAAACCTTGCAAGGTCAGCGGGAAACTCTGGCCGATCGGCAGTCTGTATTGGAAGTTTACATTGGGGTACTCAACCACCGTCAAGGTAACAACAGTGGTGATATGGAATGGCACGCCATCTTGAGCATTTTGGCTGAACAGCGTCGTCAGCAGCAAGAGGAGCTAGAGCACACCAAGTCTGAAATTCAGCAGTTGGAAGCTACTATCAACAGCACCAAGGCCAACGTCGAAAAGCAAGTCAATGAATATCTGGTTCGATCGGAAGAGTTGCAGAAAATGGAGCACAGCCTGCAAGCACTGCGGGAAAATGCTACTGAAGTGCGAGCAAAAATTGCTCTCTACGAAGAGCTAATTCAGCCCCTGCAAAACCAGATTGATACCCTCAAGGGCAATTTGGGAGGCGTGACTGCTCAAATGGGTGGCAGCGGGGCGATCGAAAGACTAGAAGCAATGCTGAACGACTTCAGCTACCGCCAGCGAGCTGCGGCTGCTAATTGATCATCCCTAATTGAGCTTACCGTTAATTTAAAGGGCACAGCATCGGGCTGTGCCCTTTTCTGCTGTCTAGAGAGCTTTGCTGCCCGAAGAAAGCCAACCCAAATTCATATTTACTGGTTTTGACGAATCATTTGATCGCCTACCGCCTGCGACCCTACCAGGTACTGGCAATGAACTCTCCACGATTTGCTGCTACAAATAGCACTAAGCCAATACAAATTGCAAAACAACCAATCAACAACAGCAGCATAAAAATTTCCCCAGGGGACAAAGGCCGATCGATCGGGTCTAAATAAGCCGATTTTGATTCCCACTTACCATTAACTCGGGCTGGTGGAGCCTGCATTACCCGTACCCGCGAATAGCCGATCGATTGATCATGTAACAGTCTGCGGGTAGGATTACCCAAAGTCGCATAGGCTTGGTTCAGCTCCTGAAACTTGGTATGCGCCACCGCTGCCGGTAACTCCGTAGTATCCGGGTGATACTCCTTACTCAAACTACGATAGGCACGCCGAATCTCGATCGGGCTAGCCGAAGGATACAGCCCTAACAGACTGTAATAGTTGACACGATTCAGCCCATGGCCATTATTGTCGTAGGCATTCTGAGAATTTTGGTTGAAATCTTGCATGATCGAAACGCTGCGCCATTGCCACCTAATTCTAGAATCTTTCTCTCCAAATTGCCGTCACCAGAAATAGGGAACCAATCAATCCCCTACTTTTTCGGGTACAGTTTTACAGAGGATGTGGACACAAAATTTTATGATCGGTCAAATATTAGCCGGACGCTATCGCATAGTCCAAGTCTTAGGTGCCGGTGGTTTCGGAGAAACTTACATCACCGCCGATCTGCATCTGCCAGGGGAGCCAGAGTGCGTTTTAAAGCACCTCAAACCCGCCACCGACGACCCGGCAGTGCTAGATATTGCCCGTAAGCTTTTTCAAAAAGAAGCTGAAACCCTACAGCAGTTAGGATCTTTCGACAAAATCCCTCGCCTCTTGGCCTACTTTGAAGAGCAAAAAGAGTTTTACCTGGTGCAAGAACTGGTGCGCGGCCACACCCTCAGTCGCGAGCTAATCTCCGGTCAAAAATGGCCAGAAGCTGCGGTGCGCAAAATGCTGGGTGAAGTGCTTAGCATTTTAGAATTTGTCCATAGCCAAGGCGTGATTCACCGCGATATTAAGCCAGACAACATCATGCGCCGCGATGGAGATGGCTGCTTAGTGCTAATTGACTTTGGGGCGATTAAGCAAGTGCGTAACCAGGCCACGGTGGGCACTGCGCCCCAAACCATAGCGATCGGCACTCCGGGCTATATGTCTCCAGAGCAAGCCCGAGGCAATCCCCGACCTAGCAGTGATCTTTATGCTCTAGGAGTAATTGGCATCCAGGCATTATCTGGCAAATATCCCAGCGAACTGATCGAAGACGATGCCACTGGTGAGTTGCAATGGCAGAATTTTGTCCAGGCTAGCCCCTTGTTTGTAGCGCACCTCAGCGAAATGACTCGCTATCATTTCCGCGATCGATTCACCAATGCTAGCGCTGCCCTCCAAGCCCTAAAAAATATCGACAGCGACGATCGCGCATTACCCAGTAATCTCCAGCCAAGTTATCAACATCCAGTTCCAAAAACTGCTGCGACTTATGTGGTATCGCCAGCTCAGCCCCCACAGCTACCTCAAAACAGACCAGCGGCTAAACCAACGAACAACAATCTACCTGTTAGCAACGCCATCGGTAAAGTAATTGGAGCAGCAGTATTGATGGGGGTCAGTGGCTTTGGTGGCTACACTGGCTGGTCGATGTTCAAGAAATCTCAGTATGAGCAAGCCCTGGCCAGTAATCAATGTCGTTTGGCCACACCAAACAAAAGGGGCAACGTTACCAAAGTGCGCTTTGAACCCGATCGAGATTCTGGAATTGTTGGTAATCTTCAACGTGGTGAAAAGTTTGTAGCTTTACAAATAAAAGAACCTTTTGTCGAAATCCAGCAGCCCAATGGCCACAGGGGCTGGGTATTTAGCGACCAAATCGATCTCTGTACTAGACCAGTACCTACCACAATTCCAGCGACCACCAAACCAACTCAGAGCAACAAACCTTCCCCATTGCCCACGGTAAATTCTAATATCCCAGCCAGCCAATTACCTTCTCCATCATCAATCTCCCCTACTCCGATAATTTCTTCGCCAAGCTCAACGCCAAGCAGCAGTCCTAGCAATAAACCATCGATAATAACGACACCTTCGCCAACATCGATCGACTTAACCCCACCACCGATCGCGCTGCCCACTCAAAGTCCTCTTTCCACTCCGTCCGCTGCAACACCCAGCACTACAGCACCTTCGGTCGTTCCTAATCAACCATCTAAACCCCAGGACTGATAGAATATTAACTAAAAAGTGCACTATTGGGTAAACCTATGGCTGAACCAATCGCCCCGATCGAACTGCCACCCTCCACCGACCCAGAAACCGAAAGAAGCTGGCTACGCCACAAGTTGCACGTGTGGCTCGATGCCGAATATTTGCCAGAAGCGGTCAACGAAAGTATTGCCGATCGCTGTGCTCAAATTTTTATGCGCCACCGCATGGAAGGCGAAAATGACCTGGGTGAACTGGTAATTGCGATTATTATCGAAATGCAAAATTTTAATTTCACCGAAAGTTTTTACGGCGAATTCACTATCGCCAACGCCGTCAGCGACATGATTTTAGAAAGCATGGGTTTCGACACCTGCTGTGGATATTGATGATGCGGGGGTGATGCGGCTGATTAATGTTAACAGTGGGCCTACTTGATCTTGGCCGTTGACGGCGAGGTCGCTGTTGCAGAGGTATAGTCGATCGTCTACTCGCTGTAACAGGTCGCGCAGGACTCTTTCGAGGCGCTGTCGATCGAGTAACTCTTCAGTATCAGCATTAACTGGTTGACCGTCCCAATCTTGTAAAAAGCACTGAGAGCCATAGAGCGAAGCCGATCCACCTTTTGCCCATAGGTCTGAACCCACATCTAACCAAAAATGCCAGCGGTGAGTTTTTTTACTAGAGCGATATTGGAAAATATTTGCGAGGGTGACACCTTGCTCCAATGCACCTAAATGGCTGGTCGGATAAGGATTAGCTGTTACTGTCCCCTGTTGCAACAGCACAATAAATTGCTCAGCTAAGCTAGACTCTGGGTCTTGCTGATCAACTCGCTGCATTACCTGCCAATAGTGTTGAGCAGTTTCCATCAAAGCCCGCAAAGCCGTCAGTCGATCGAACGTCAATAGTTCCCCTCGCTCACAAAAATCCCCGATCGCCCCATCCATAATAGCTAAGGTATTAGTTGGCGGTGACTGTAGCCATTCCCAAATGCGTCGATAACTAGCCGCAGCCCTAGCACCAAGACGATCCCAGCGGGGGAAACTTTCTAGTGGCTGTAGCTCTGGTTTTTCGGCATTTGGACTATAGCAATGATCGGCCAATAGTCCAGCCCGGACTGGATCGATCGCCTGTGCCAAGGCTCCTCCCGGCAACCGATAGCTAGATAACTCTACCAACATCTCCGCCACTCGATCGCGCCCAATCGTGCGGCCTAATCCGGGTAAGCTTAAAGCCAAGATAGTAAGAATCGATCGTACTACCGGAGAGCTATATAAAGGTCGTTGGTCATTTAATGCTTTTACCGTAATTCCTTTGGCTACTAGGGTTTCAGTCAAAGTGTAACGAGCAATGTTATCTAGGCCGGGCACAATAATCACTATATCTTGAGCCTGAATTTGATTAGCTGCGATCGACAGCGCTATTTTGTCCACCACTGCCCTCAGTAATTCTCCTCTAGTCCGCCGACTAATTTCTTGAATATTAGCTGGTAAAGTCAGCCAGTAGCTCGGATCATTCACCGTTGTCACAATGTCATGCAACAAATCTCCTTGTGGTTGCAAGGCAGGCAAAACAGGTGGCAAAATCTCTGTGGTACAGCGCTGACTTAGCTTTAACAGATGCTGCGGATCGCTCTTTAAACCCAATTGAATCTGACCATGAGGATTGTAGCTAATAGCTACTTTAGCTGCTGGTCGATCAAGAAAACTCTCCAACATTGGATAAATTACCGCCGGATAGTCATCAGCATCATCGGCCACTACTGCTCCATATTGATCGGCAAAGTAAGCCCGATATTCAGCATGATTCCATAAATACCGCCAAAACAAGTCTGTCGATAAACCATAGGTCAAAAATCCCCGCTGCAAACACCAAGACTGCCAAGTGGCAATCAAATCTCCCATCCAGGGAAACAAATCATTTTGACCATAGGCTAACTGCAACTTAGCTGGGATATCGGCAACTTCTACCAAACCATTGGCTGCCAACTGCATTAAATCCAACAGTCTACGAACCAGTCGGTACTCACTCACCCCCAAAGACTGCCAAGACTGCATCTGCAAATCTGGCTGCCACAGGCGAGTTGCCAATGCCTGCTCTGTCTCTGGCCGCAGCCGAATTGGTGTCACCGCAGGCAGCTTAGCAACTTCTGCAATCCAAGGATAAAAAAGATGCACTTGCTCTTGCAAAAATCCTAACGGAGTCTGTACCCGAATTGGGTAACGGCCAGTGGTTACCAAAGAAATTTGATCGTGCAGGCTCTGCTTATTTTCGTCATTGGCAGCCAGTAACAGCATCTGCTGGCCAGGATTCATTTCAGGCAACCAAGCTACTGCTGCTGCAATTAACCGCTGAGTTTTGCCGCTGCGCGACTCACCCTGATACCAAATCGATCGCTGAGAATCTGGCAGAGAATTGGTTTGGGCTTTACTAGGAGCAGCTAATACAGCAGTTGTCAGTACATTGGCCATAAAATCCTCTCGTTCACATGCCTGTCAAGCTACTATAATTCAAATCTATGCTCAGCAAAACGGACTGAGAAAAACTTGATCGACACTATAACTCAACTAAATCTATGTTTGCTGGACTCTCTGGCTATTGGCAAGATGTCAACGAATGGTTTTTTCGCACCCCAGATCGGGCACTAGACGAAGCTTATAAAGCTGCTTTGAAGGTGCAATCGATCGAAGACGAAAACGGCGGCCAAAAAGTTGTGGAGAACGATCCACAACTGCCAGCCTATCTACGCGCCGACCTCCAAAAATATCTACGAATTACCAAGCTGCGACTCACGGAGTTTCAAACTAGCAGATCGATCAATTCTCGCAGCAATGATGCTCCAGATAGCCCTTATGGCACAGAAATCGAAACCGAAGCCTTAGTCTTAGAAAAACTGCAATTCATTGACTGGATCTTAGGGCGCTATAGCCCCAATCCCACCCCAGCTCCTCCGCCGGTACTTAGTCAGCCAGTTTTTATGAGCTTTGATGAGCCTAAACCTCCTGGCAAGAATAATTTATTGATCGATGCCACAGTAGTAAATACTTTCAAAAAAATTCGTCAAGATCTAAATCCTGCCGCCGAACAAGAAATCGTCAGCACTTTTCGGGCTTCCAAAGATCTGACTAAAAACTCATTGCGCTTTTTGCTCACCATGATGCTAGTCCCATTGCTGGTACATTTCATGAGCAAATTTTTGGTGGTAGGCCCGATCGTAGACTATTACTATCCCCGCACCCATCAACAAAATATTTTCATCAATAGCAACCTAGAAAAAGAAGCTCTGGAAGAATTAGAACGATTTGAAAGACACGTTAAATTTCAATCGCTCACCGAAGCAATTCCTAAAGTATCTAATGAAGAGCTAGAAGAACAAGTTAAAGAGAAGGCAATTTACTTGCGTAAATCTTTCACTCGTCAAAGCTCCAACGCTGTCAAAAACTGGTTTGCCGATCTGCTATCCGTCACAGCTTTTATTTTCTTTCTCACTCGCAGCAAGCGTCAAATTGCTAACTTGCTAAATTTCATGAGTGAAATAGTATCTGGGTTGAGTGATTCAGCCAAGGTTTTTATGATTATTTTATTTACCGACACCTTTGTGGGCTTCCACTCACCCCATGGCTGGGAAGTAGTGTTAGCTGGCATGGCCGATCACTGGGGGATTGCCGAAAATCACAACTTCAATTCTCTGTTTATTGCCACCTTCCCGGTACTCTTAGATACAGTCTTTAAATTCTGGGTCTTCCGCTATCTCAGCGGCCAGTCACCTTCATCAGTGGCCATCTACAAATCTATGAACGAGTAGGATATGCAAATCCAAATCTACGACACCACTTTGCGGGATGGCTCTCAACGGGAGGGGTTAACTCTGTCGGTGCAAGACAAACTAAAAATTGCCCATCAGCTCGATCGACTAGGCGTGCCCTGGATTGAAGGTGGCTGGCCAGGAGCTAACCCCAAAGATGGTGAATTTTTTCGTTGTCTGCAAGCCGAACCGTTGCAGCAAGCTGAAATCGTAGCCTTTTGCTCTACCCGTCGCCCCGGTGGCCATGCCGCCACCGATGCTATGCTGGCCAAAATTTTGGCCGCCGAAACTAAGTGGGTGACAATTTTTGGTAAATCTTGGGATCTACATGTCACCACCGGTCTCCAGACCACCTTAGATGAGAATCTGGCGATGATTCAAGACTCGATCGAGTTTTTAGTCTCTCAAGGCCGCCGCGTAATTTACGATGCCGAGCACTGGTTTGATGGCTATTTGGCCAACCCAGAGCACGCTTTAGATACTCTCAAAACTGCTCTCAAGGCTGGCGCTGAGTGGCTAATTTTTTGTGATACCAACGGTGGTACTTTACCCACCGAGATTGCTCGCATCGTGGCGGAAGTCCAAGTAAAAATTGGCTCTCAATATCAATATGGCATCCATGCTCACAATGATTGTGAATTGGCTGTGGCTAACTCGATCGCCGCCATCACTGCCGGAGCCACTATGATACAAGGCACGATCAACGGCTACGGAGAGCGCTGTGGTAATGCCAATCTTTGCTCCGTGATTCCCAATCTGCAACTTAAGCTCGGTTATGACTGTTTGCCAGACTTGACTGGGCTAACGGTCTTAAGTCGATCGGTCAGCGAAATAGTTAATGTCGCCCCAAACGACTACGCTGCTTTTGTAGGACGCTGCGCTTTCAGTCACAAGGGTGGCATTCACGTCTCGGCAGTGGAGCGCGATTCGCGCACCTACGAACATATTCCACCATCTGCTGTGGGCAACGAGCGACGCATTGCCATTTCTGAACAGTCTGGCCTCAGCAATGTGCTGATCAAAGCTAAGAATATGGGAATTGAACTAACCAAAGAAGATCACCGCAGCCGCGAAATTTTGGCCAAACTGAAAGAGTTGGAGCATCAGGGCTATCAGTTTGATGGAGCGGAAGCTAGCTTTGAACTATTGGTGCGGGATGTCATGGGACAGCGATCGACTATTTTTACCATCCAGGGCTTTCAAGTCCATTGTTCGATCGCTAGTAAACAACATTCTTTAGCGACGATCGAAATCTCGGTAGATGGCCAAGAAATTTTGGCTGCGGCCAAAGGCAATGGTCCAGTCTCAGCTTTAGACGGAGCCTTACGCAAGGCTCTCAGCCAGTTTTACCCGGCGATCAACCAGTTCCATCTGACCGATTACAAGGTGCGGATTGTGGATGGTGATGCGGGTACCGCAGCGGTGACTAGGGTGTTGGTAGAGTCTAGTAATGGAGTCGATCGCTGGACGACGATCGGGGTTTCTGACAATATTTTGGAAGCTTCCTATCAAGCAGTGGCTCAGGGCATTGAGTATGGATTAATCATGAAGTCGCCGTTGACCTGCTCGATTCCTGATTCATTGGTTTTATCTCGATCGCCTTTGGCGCAAGCGAAGCTATCGGATACCAATAATATAGCGGTTCTGCCTCGGATAGAATGAATTTAGATGGCTCTAAGCCTTACTAGGCAGCAATCATTTACTCCGTAGCGAACCAGCAGGATAGAATTTACATAATTAGACGCAAAATAAGGAGACCCAATGACTTGGTACATTATCAAAAACCCTGATGCCAGTTGTGCGATCGCCGATGATGCGATGGTAGCTGAGGCCACAAGTGAAAAATGGGGGCCTTACCCAACTAGAGATGAAGCGATCGCCAAAAGAATTGGCCTAATTCGTGCCGGAAAATGCCAGCCGATTTAATCACTCCCAAGTGGCCGAAATGCAGTATTCATACAAAGCTTTATTGCAGTTTCGTTTTCTCACAACTTCAGAGTGAATTTTTGAATATCCCAGCATTGCCATAGAGTCAGAAAGCAATGCTGCGGTATCAACCATGTTGCCAAAAAAAGTTGAATTACCAACAATATAGTGAAGTTCAGCCCCTTTCGCTAAAACCGATCGGATTGAGCTTAAATGTAAATGCATATCATGAAAATATTTCAAGACATAAATTGCTAAAAGGTCTGAGTTTTTACCATCAGATAACTTGATATTTTTCACTGTCGAAAATATTTTCTCGGGTAGCTTTTCTTCTGCCATCACCCAAGAATTAAGACGACTAGTTGCAATCCCCCAAGTTCCACCCACAGCTAACCAATCTAATTCACCAGCTTCTTTGGCCTCTTGAATAAACTTTGTCCAGTACATATATGGACGAAGTTCGCGAATATAGCTCATCCGATTTGGATAAGGTGGTGAAGTGATTACCTTGTCTATTTTAACATTATTTAGGCCGATGATATATCGAGAATCTACTTTTATTACTTGGGCATTGCCAGCAATATTTTTTTCAGCGGATTTAAGAATAAAATCAAGTATCTCCAAAAATAGTTTTTCGACATATTGAATATTATAGTGAATTACCTGATCACTAAATGACATCGAAACATGATTAAAAGCCGCTGATGAAGTTTCAATTATTAAGCGACAAAAAGCAATCCAAACAATATTATATTCATCATTATCTTCAGGCTCTCCAAACTGTTTTACTAAAGATTTTCTTAGAGCTGTAAGAATACATAGTGTGTATCTAGACCACCATCGTTCAATATTGAATATTGGTGGAGTCCAATTATCTTGATCTATTTGATTTTTATACTCTTGTAGAACTTGATCTGTCTTTCCACGAATATCTAGTAAGCATTCTTCAGTATAATTACGATATTTAGCATTTCCAAACCAAACAAGAAATGGGTTGATATCAAAGGCTAATGATTGATGACCTTGGTCGGCAGCAACCAGTCCAGTTGTAGCTGTACCAGAAAAAGGATCAAGAATAATCGCTGACGGATCGACTGTAGACAAGAGATTGTCAACCAGCTTTACTCCATATGCTGGCGTAAGTCGCAACCATCCATGTCTCCCCATACTGCGATTAGCTTTGAAAGTGTACTCAGATCGTTGTGGAATAGTAGCCTTCATCACACCGCCCTCAGTAACACTTCTAAGGTGATATGAATTTCATTTTTGATCAGCTCCGAATTTCGATCAAAGAAAGCAGCCAAATCATAGTTCAGAACTTCTTTAGAGAAAGAAAATAGCGACGTCTGGTTGTCACCTGATGCTATACCAATGATGATTCCACCCCGACTGTTTCGGTATCGCAGCATCAAATCAGCGTCAATTTGAGCCGAGAAGATTGCAAAAACTGGCAGATATCCATTAGCCCAAGCAACAGCAATATTGTCAACGTCAGCATTCTGTCTCTTACTATCTTTACTTTTATATCCTTGTCGGACTTCAAATACAGCTCCATTCGATGGGGCGGGCACACTGAGAAAAGCGCTATACTCAGCTATCCAGGTAGTCACCCTAGCTCTAATGTCAAAGTTTCGGATCTCACTTAGCTCTAATCGAGCATCCAATGATAGTGTTTTATTCTTGTCATTTTTGGTTTTTGTAACATAAGACCACTGGGCATACCTGGGATCTTCATATTCTGTCTGGTCAATTATTATCTGTCTAAACAAATTCTCACACCCTATGCCAATTTGCCGGTAGATAGAAGTCATTCCTCCAGCAGCCTTGTGAGCCGCATACATGAGATCCGAGTTCAGACCAATCCATGAATAGAATGGATCTGCTCCATAAATTGATAAAAACCCTGCTAGATCTAATCCCTCTTCTTTACTGCCTAGACCAAACTTTGGCTTATATCGCCTGCAAACTTTGATCGGATCTAAAAATTTCTTCAGGTAAAGGCTTTCATCAGTCACGGCAATTTTCAGACTTTTTACTTTAACCAGCAAATCATAACTTAGTTTGCTCTAAATTCCATACCATAAGATCAAATCAAAATTTTTAGATAATCTAGTTTTTTACCATCCACTGCAAAATTCCTAACATCTGATCGAGTGGCTCCAAAGAATATTCCACCAAATCAATGGTTAGCTGCTGACCAGTAAGCCGCAAAAACTGCCAGCGAGTGCCAGTAGTCACACTGCCATAGATGTTGGGCACCACCGAATCATTTTCTTGATTAAATCTTTGAGCAGCGACCATTTCGGCGGCACATTGCCCCCATCCCACATCTAACTCGCCTTTTTTTGCCTCGATAATCACGATCGCCGGAGCCTTAATCGAAATCTCATCTTGCGATCGAGTAATCATAAAATCACAAATTCCATTCAGCCCCAATTCAGGCGCAACCGTGAAATCTCGACCAGAAAACAAGCTGATCTCGCTCTGAAGTGAAATCAATAACTCAAACAACAGAGGTGCGAGAATAAACTCCGATCGAGCTTTCTCAGTCCCTACCGCAGTCGCAAAAGGAATAGTTTGTCGCAGCAAATCTGCCAGCCATTGACTGGGTGGTACCAATGGAAGCTCCGAAAAAAATATCCCAGTGACTACATTTAGCTGGAAGTCTTTTTCGACTTTGCTGATAGTAAAATCACTGTAGGGCATGCAGCGCCTCGATCGACCGCTGATGTTCTGACAACCCCTGCAGAAAATTCCGCAGCAAATCTTTGCCAGCATCAGTCAAAATGCTCTCGGGGTGAAACTGCACTCCCTCGATCCAAGGATATTCCCGATGACGCAAACCCATAATAGTTTCATCCTCAATCCAAGCGGTAATTTCTAAGACTGGCGGGCAAGTCGATCGATCCACAATCAAACTGTGATAGCGCGTCGCCGTAAACGGGCTAGCAATGTCTTTAAACACTCCTTGGTTGGTATGGTACACCGGCGAAGTCTTACCATGCATTAATTCTGCCGCCCGCACCACCTGCCCGCCAAATACCTCTCCAATACTCTGGTGCCCTAAGCAAACGCCTAAAATTGGGATAATTCTACCCAGATCTCTAATAACTGCCATCGATATCCCCGCCGAATCCGGCCGCCCAGGACCGGGAGAAATCAACACAGCATCGGGCTTTAGAGCTTGCAGTTCGGCCACAGTAATCTGATCATTGCGAAACACCTGCACATCCGCAGCAACTGGCCAATCGTGCCCCAATTCGCCTAGGTACTGCACTAAGTTATAGGTGAAACTGTCGTAATTATCGATAACAATGATCATAATGGGCGTAAAGGCTCGGCAACTTTTTAACTTTAACAGCTTCAGAACTCCCCATGGCAATCTCGATCGACTTTGGCACTAGCAACACGGTAATTGCCCGCTGGAACTCAGCCACGGGTAAAGCTGAGACCATTAATTTACCTGGCTTATCGACCAGTAACAGTCCCCCCTTGATTCCTAGCCTAGTTTACTGGCAAACACCAGCAGTTCTCGGTCGATCGGTTTTAGACCAGGGGCTAGATCTCAAAGATGATCCGCGCTATTTCTCGTGGTTCAAACGTGGTATTGGCACTGAGTTTCAAGGATTTTTGCCCGAAATTGATGGCCAGCAGTTGTCTTTTGAATTAGTAGGCGAAGCCTTCTTAGCTGGAATCTTGGCGGATGTGACCGATAGCTCCGCTTGCGCCAAAGGCGATCGAGATGCCCTCGTCGTTACCGTTCCGGTAGATAGCTTCGACACCTACCGGCGCTGGCTCAGCCGCACCTGTGAAAATTTGGCCTTCGATCGCATCTCGCTGTTAGATGAATCCACCGCAGCCGCATTGGGTTATGGATTGAGCAGTGGCATAGTTTTAACGATCGACTTTGGTGGGGGGACGATCGATTTCTCACTAGTCCAGCTCAGCACTTCTCACAGCACCACCAAGCCTTTAGGATTCTTGCTAAAATTCGGCGGCAAAGCCCTGACTGAATCGGCCCAAAAGCCCCAAGTTGCGCAAGTCTTAGCCAAAGCCGGTCAAAATCTGGGGGGCACCGATATTGATGGCTGGGTTGCTGAGTATATTGCAGCCAAACAAGGCTTACGAGTCACTCCATTGATGATGCGTTTGGCCGAGAAGCTTAAAATTCAGTTGTCACTACAAACTACCGCTAGTGAGGCATTTTTTGACGACAAAACCTTTGAGACTTATGAGTTTAATTTGACTCGTACCGAATTTTTAGAAATACTCCAACAGCAAAAAATGTTCGATCGACTTGATGAACTTTTAGAAACAGTCAACCAACAAGCCCTGCGCCAAAACTTTGATCTGCAAAATCTGGATGCAGTCTTAATCGTAGGCGGCACCTCCCAGATTCCAGCAATTCAAGAATGGATCGCCAGTCGCTTAGATAAAGCCAAAATTCAGCAATTCAAACCCTTTGAAGCAATCGCCCATGGGGCTTTAGAAATCTTACAGGGTTTAGAAGTTACCGATTTCTTGTATCATAGCTACGGCATTCGCTATTGGGATCGTCGCCAAAATTGTCATAGTTGGCATCGGGTAATCAATGCTGGTCAGCCCTATCCCATGACTAAACCAGTGGAACTGTTGCTAGGAGCCTCCCAAGAACATCAGCCCAGCATTGAGCTACTGTTGGGTGAGTTGGGTGCCGATACTAGTGGTACCGAGGTTTATTTTGATGGTGATCGATTAATTACTCGTAATTTAGCGGCTGGCTCTAATGCCATATCCATACTAAATGCTGGTGCTGAAAACATTGCAACTTTATCTCCAGTGGGTTTTCCCGGAAGCGATCGGATTCGGGTAGAATTCACTGTAGATGCCGATCGATGTCTTAGATTAACAGTCTATGATTTGTTAACTGGGGAGTATTTATTGTTTGATCGGGTAGTTGCTGAACTGAATTAAAGACTCATATTGCTCAAACAACCTTAGCGCCATGAATTTAAGATTAGCCAGTTTCCCCTCTGATGGCGATTTTATAGGCATCAGGATACTACGAGTGAAGTTGTTGCATACCAGCAATAGCCTTTTCATAGACAGCCAAAGTCTGGGTTGCCAAATCTGGCCAATAAAACCGCTGACTTAATTCGGAGTAAGCATTATCGGTCAGCCACTTAGAATAGCTGGGGTTGCGCAGCACCTCCAAAATCCCCCAAGCCAAAGAATCGGGGTTGTTCTTCCAGGTCACAATTCCGGTTTGAGAATGACGGACTACTTCCGGCAAACCACCAGCATCGGAAACCACCACGGGCACGTGAGAAGCAAAGCTTTCTAAAGCCACAATCCCAAAAGGCTCATACAAACTAGGAAACACCGCACAGTCCGCCACCGTTTGGAACTTATCTAGATCTTGGTCAGACATAAAGCCAGTGAAATAGCACTTTTCGCCAATCCCCAACTCCGTGGCCTTGCGTTTCAGCGCCTCAATATTGCCATCGCCCCTACCAATAAATACCAGCTTCACCGCTCCTTCCATCTCCCACAGCACAATCGAAGCCGCATCCAACAACAAAAAAATTCCCTTTTCGGGGGTCATCCGCCCCACATAGTAAATGATTTTTTCGTGATCGGCAGCATAAGTGCGACGCAACTGCCAAAAATCGAAGTTTTGTGGGCGCTGTTTCTTTTCGGGATTAATACCATTGTAAATAACATGGCTACAGTTGCGCCCTAGCACCTCACGCACCTCTCGCTGCATATAGTTACTGCACACAATTACTTCTGATGATCGATCGGTTAACTGGCACTCTTGGTTGAAAATTTTGGTGCTATCATCACCACGAATGCCATTATGGCGACCAAATTCGGTGGCGTGAATTGTAGATACTAATGGTAAATCGGTCTTGGTTTGCAAGGTAATCGCCGCTGCTGCCACCAGCCAATCATGGGCGTGGATCAAATCAAAAGAAGTCTTGGTCAACAATTGCTTACAATACTCCAACAAATTGTAATTGAGATCCCGCACCCAAGACAAAAATGGATCGGGCACTCCCGGATCATCTACCCGATGTACATGAATACCACCGACAACTCTATGCTGCGGCTCCGTCCCAAAAGCCACTGTTACCACATGCACCTCATGCCCCATGCGCACAATCTCGGGATATAGCTCCGCACAATGTCGTGCAATGCCACCCACCAAGCGCGGGGGAAACTCCCAGGTTAGTACTAAGATTTTCATGGATTTGGTCTAGATTTTAGTCTGGATTCTGGCCTAAATTCTGGTCAGAGAAGAAGGCAGCAGTGAGCTGAAAAAGATGATATTTTGTAAAATTCCTCAGCACCCATAAGTAATCAGGATAGATTTGGCTAATCTGATTATGAATACCGTTCAACATAAAGCAAGATAACAGTTGCAAATGTGATTTTTTCCCTTAGTATTCAAATAGGGCTGGCACGACCCGAGCTGAGCTTGCTTGAAGCAGTGCCTACTGCGCACAGCGGATTGCTTGATTTAGCAGTGCCACCACCATACTTCATTATCAATGCATTACTGCATTTTGAAATGGTGGGATTTTGGAGAATAAATTTTCGCAATTTTTTTAGAGAGGGATCGAAACATGGCAACCTATAAGGTCACATTAATCAGTGAAGCTGAAGGGCTGAATCAAACTATTGAAGTGGCTGATGACACCTATATTTTAGACGCTGCCGAAGAGCAAGGTCTTGACCTACCTTACTCTTGTCGTGCTGGAGCTTGCTCCACTTGTGCAGGCAAAATCACCAGCGGTGATATTGACCAATCTGATCAGTCTTTCTTAGACGACGATCAAATTGAAGCTGGTTTCGTATTGACCTGTGTGGCTTATCCTAAGTCTGACTGTACA
>JAYUSV010000294.1:0-5488 GCA_043755495.1 Synechococcales cyanobacterium | reverse complement strand
TTCTGGCTCGACTCCCCGCAGCATTTCTCTCTGGCCAACTTCATGGTCGAGAGTGATTTGCACTGGCTCACTGCTGGCTTCGAGTAAGTAGCAACGCGAATCTCCCACATGGGCGATCGCCACCTGGTTATCTTGGAGCATCACCATCACTAATGTTGTACCCATCCGACCACTACCCGAAGAAGAATTACCTTGATTGATTTCAAACAGGGCTTGGTTGGCATAGTGAATCGCCGCAATGATTTCTTCTTCGCTGGGTAAAACATCATCAGTCCAATGTTTTTCCCAATATTCTTTCAGCTTATCGATCGTCATTTTGCTGGCGACTTCCCCAGCAGCATGACCACCCATCCCATCACACAAAATATACAGTCCACGACCAGTAATAATCTGGCTTTCAGGAATTTGGCATTGGGTAAAGCTACTGTCAATGCTGTAATAGTCTTCATTGTGATCGCGCTGTCTACCTACATCCGTAGCAGCGGCGGCTTCCACACCTAACAAGCGAGAAGTTAAAAATAGTGAGGTGGTGGGTTCCGAAGTTTCAACAATTTCGGTAGTGGCTGAGAGCTTACTGAGTCCTTGATGCAGATTGTCAACGGTAAGATTTTCGGTGGAAATGAGTTGAGTGAGCGATTGCTGCCAACCCAGATCTTGAGTGTGGCCAAGCTGTTGCCAAACCTTAGCTAAGTCATTGGGGGTGGGTGGCTGCTCACTAGGTTCATTGATCAGGCAACGAAGATAGATCTGGCGATCGGCATTCAGATACAAATTATCTAGATCCAACAAGCTAGATCTTACCGACCAAGGCTGGAGGTATTTCCAGAGCTGCAACATTTCTTCTAACCAACCTTGCAACTCTTTGCGGGGTAGCTGGTCGTCTTGACAAATTGTGCTCAGTTGCTGATGGGTCGTTGGTGCGTTTAATACCAAGACACTCCGGTGCTGGTCTTTCCAGGCATCACAAAGTTGCGGAATGCTTCTCAGCGCCGGTTGTAGGGCTAAATACGGACGAGCAGCAGGATTGATACCGCCTCGCTCCCATAGCTCCCATTCTGGGTAGTCGCTAGGGGTTTTACCTAAATAGGCTTTGCTGTCGATCGGCGGCTGCTGTGCCATAAATTCTTGCAGCGCCGAAGGTTGCTTATGATGGGCATCGAGTACCTGCACTAACTTGGTATCGAGCATTGCAGCAGAAGAGGAAACAATCCGATAGCGGGAGTTACTATCTAAGGCCAAAGTCGGCGGTACCGATGGTTCTGGCTCGTCAAGCTGAGGATTGGTGGGTTGGCCTGTGGCATCGGCTAACTCCTCGACTACAGCCAATTTTTGAACCAACTGGAAACCACATTGCTGACAAAAGCGGTGGTCGGTGGGATTTTGGGAGCTGCACTGGGGACAAACAAACATAGACCTGAATCTGGAAGTTAGCAGATGATTCGGAGATAGTGAAAGCAGAGAGCCTGTTATTCTTTATTAGTATGCCACGGTCATTCCTCAAAGTAGCAGAGAGTCTAAAATTGAATGGAAGTTCCTTCTCTTCATCCTGACACGATCAACGAAGTCAAAGCCAGGGCCGATATTTATGAAATAGTTTCCTCTTATGTAGTACTCAAAAAGCAGGGACGCGATTTTCAGGGGCTATGCCCGTTTCATCAAGAGCGATCGCCGAGTTTTACGGTCAGCCCTAGCAAACAAATGTATTATTGTTTTGGTTGTCAGGCCGGGGGCAATGCCATCAAGTTTTTGATGGAGGTCAATAAACGATCGTTTAGCGAAGTGATCTTAGATTTGGCTGGACAGTACCAGGTTTCGGTCCGCACCCTCGCCCCCGAAAAACGTCAGGAGCTGCAACGTCAGTTAACTGAGCGGGAGCAGTTGCTAGAAATTGTGGCGGTGGCAGCTAATTTTTATCAACATGCTCTCCAGCAAAAAGCTGGTCAGGTGGCATTAGAATACTTGCAAACCAAGCGACAGCTTAGTTTAGAGACTATTCGCAGTTTTCAGATTGGCTATGCTCCCGATAGCTGGGAAGTTTTAACTAAGTATTTGACCGAGGCCAAAAAATTCCCGGCCAAGTTAGTGGAGTTGGCCGGACTAATTATTCCGCGCAAAGAGAGTACAGGTTATTTCGATCGATTCCGTAACCGTTTAATGCTGCCAATTTTTAATAGTCGCGGCCAAATTATTGGCTTTGGGGGCCGCAGTTTAGGCGATGAGCAGCCCAAATATCTGAATTCCCCCGAGACTCCATTATTTGATAAGGGTAAAACCTTGTATGGCCTAGATCGAGCAGCAGCAACCATTAAACAAAACGATCGAGCTGTAGTAGTAGAAGGATACTTTGATGTGATTGCTCTCCATGCCGCTGGGATCACCGAAGCGGTGGCTTCGTTGGGCACGGCCTTGAGTACTTATCAGATTAAGCAATTACTGAAGCTGACCCCTGCTAACCAAATTATTTTGAACTTCGATGCCGATCGAGCTGGTAAGCTGGCCACCGAAAAGGCAATTGAGGAGGTGGCCGACTTGGCTTACCAAGGCCAGATTCAGCTTCGAGTATTAAATTTACCAGCGGGCAAAGATGCCGATGAGTTTTTGCTCGAAAACAGCAGTGCTGCCTATCAAGAGTTACTAACACAAGCGCCGCTGTGGTTAGATTGGCAGCTCGATCGGGCAATATCTGGGGTTAATTTACAAGATGCCCAGGGCTATCAGCAGGCAGTGGGGGAGACAGTCAAACTATTACACCAAATTACTGACCCCACCACTCGCACTTACTATCTGCAAAAGACAGCTCAGTTACTTAGCGGTAACGATGTACGCCAAATCCCACTGTTGGTGGAGAACCTGAACACGGCTTTAAAGCGCCAAGAGCGATCGGTACGGAGGCCAGCCGATACCAGCAAAAACCCTGAGCCAGAAAATGATAATCTGGCTAAAGGTGTACCCATTAATTTGTTACCGCTGCCCCAGCAGCGTTTGGTAGAGCAGGCCGAAATAGTTTTATTACGCCTATACTTGCATTATCCAGAGTACCGGTTAACAATTATCGAGGCGATGGAAGAATCGGACGTGATTTTTTGTTTGCCACATCATCGGTTTATTTGGCAAAAAATTGTCGATGCTTCCCAGCAAGGGACGATCGACTACTCCGATCCCCAGCTCATTGCCTATTTGCAAGATCTTCATGGCACCCACAGCCGCGAAATGGGTCGGGTAAATCACCTGTTTCACCTAAATGAACAAACCGCTCAGGAAATTCTTCGATCGCCATTGGTGATTAAGGCAGCAGCAGCATGCTTAGAGAAAGTTGCCTGTGAAAAACAGCGCAGTGATTATTTGACTCTGTGGCAAAACCCGGCAACTGCTCCTGAGCGAAGACAGCAATACTATGAGCAATTTTATGAAGCTCAAAGAAGGTTGCAGACAATCGACAAACAAAGACTATTTTCTATAGCCGATCTGACGATCGGGGAGGTTTAAATGAAATTATTGACTATTTTGGCTACTGCTTTGACATTGGTGATGGTACCGGCCTGGAGTGCTCAAGCAGATCCGGCTAAAGATTTACAGAAACTTTTGACCACCAATAGCTGCGAGGGCTGCGACCTCAGCGGTGTAAGTTTAATTGGCGTGGATTTGAGTGGTGCTCAACTGCAAGGAGCAAAGCTAAATGCGGCTAACTTTAGTGGAGCTGACTTAAGCGGTGCAAATTTGACCAAAGTTTCGGCAGTGGGTACTAGTTTTATGGGAGCCAATTTGCAAAAGACAGTATTGGTAAAAGCCAGCTTGATCTATACCAACTTGGCCAAAGCACAGTTGAATGATGCTCTGCTGCAAGGTACCGATTTACAAGGAGCAAACTTAGTTGGTGCAGACTTAAATGGGGCAAAAATTACTGAGTCTGATTTTGTGGGAGCCAATTTAGCAGGAGTCAAACGTTCTCAGGCTTGGTTGCCCTCTGACAAAAATCGCTTTCAAGGTGATGTGCGAGTGTCGATCAACCAATCTGTAGAGGCATCAGCTCCGATCGTTGGCAGTCCGGCACCGGGTGATATCGATAGCAGTGTGGTTGGTGGTAGAGGCGGTGATACCATCCGCACCCGAGGTGGTCGAGTTGGCGAACGATCTCGTCGTCGCCGTTACTCGATTCCAGCATGGATAGGTTCTTCCCAAACCAGTACTGCCGGGGGTAGCCGCTATCACGACCCCCAAAATCCTGACTCGACCCTAGAATTATGGTAGATAAAGATGTTTAGTTGGGTAACAATTTTAAGCAGAAAAATTGTTACCCAGCAGCAAATTTCAATATTTTTTATGGTGTTACCTTAAAAGAATTTAGAAATTGTTGGGATATTTGTTCTGGACCGATCGCCAGTATTAGATAAACTCGTTTGTCAACGGTATAAATGCGGCCAGTGCCAGCCTTAAGTCCATCGAAACCGAAACCTGTGGTAAAGGCAAACTCCTTTCCTGAGCGATTCTGGAGAGAAATATCTTTTTCGCTGGTGATTTTACCACCTAGCCCTTTAACAAGTTCTGTTGGCATTATGCTCGTGAATAATTCGGTACTTGCGGCACTGGGTGCATCCACGTAGGTAAGCATAAAAAGACCTTCACCTGGGGCGTTTGCACTATACACATAAGCACCTTCTTTATTTTGAATGTCAGGTTTTCCAGGGAATGCTGCTGAAAAACGACCTGTTTCCGATCGAAAATCTTGCCAAGAATTAGGCTTGTTAGACCCTTGGGCTATTTGGGTTAACCTAGCCACATTATTCTGATCACCCCAGGATGGTGATGCAGAAAAGCAGAGTGCTAGAGCAATCAGTAGACTTAGTTTGGCTCTGTATAGATGGGGCATGTATTTATCCAGTTTAGTAAGGTATTTAAATATAATATGGGTGGAATGCACAAAATTATGCAGCATGTTTTGGCCACCCTTACTGATACTCAATATTCACTCCTACTCCGAATAATTAGTGAATTACGGACAGTTCGCTGATTTACGACCCTTTAGTAAGGAATCTGCTTTTCGTTTGCAGCCACAAGGTTCTATCAAAAAGTTTAAAATTGTGGCCAGAATGGTACAAGATCGAGTAAGATAGTACTTGCCTACTGATTTTTATAAAGCAAGTCTATGAATAGCTGTATCTTGATGGCGGAAATTGTTCAAGCTCCTGAACTGCGCTCTACCTCCGATAACCAGATGGAAATTGCCGAAATGTTTGTGCAATTTGTCAATGCCAAGCCCGAAAACCCCCCAGCCTTAATCAAGGTGGTCGGCTGGAACAACCTGGCGCGAGAGATCAAAGAAAAATATCGCCAGGGCGATCGAGTGATTATTGAAGGACGGCTAGAAATGAGCGTCACAGAAAAGCCCGAGGGCTATAAAGAAAAACGCGCCCAGCTCGTAGCCTCTCGGATTCATGCTTTTACTGGGGGCGAAGATCTGGGAACGTCTACTGGAGCAACAATGTCTGCT
>JAYUSV010000293.1:0-5519 GCA_043755495.1 Synechococcales cyanobacterium | reverse complement strand
TACTCGATACCAAGGTAGCCCCATTGACTACGCCCCTCCAAGTAATAAAGTGTCTATTTGATATTTTTAATATGGCAGGCTAGCTGCATTTCTTGGTTTATGTTAATCCCCTTCTGGCCTCAGAAGCAAGGTGAATCAGACATTTCAACCTATCGAGAGGCAGATTACGGATGGCTCGATCGAGCAATGCCCTTCAGATTGCTGATTTCGGCGCAATTCAGAAGATTTTCATGATTGTTTACATAAGTTTACGTTGAAGATCTAAAACACTAACAACTGCGCAAGGATGTCATGATTTGGGCAAATACGTGCCAGTATTCCAGGCAATAGATCAACTTGTTATCTGGACAATATGGTACTATACACCTGTACGTAAACCAAAATCCAAAAATTTCATGAAAATTATTAGGTCTTTCTTGGCACTAATTGCTCTAATGGGCATTTCTGGGACACTTTTCACAGAAGTTTCTCTTTCTAAAGAAAATACAATTGCGAACTTCAAAATAGCTCAAGCGTATACTAAGGCTACGAGTCCCATTTGGCAAGGTTTAACAGCTTGGCGTGGTGGTACGAAGACCAATGGCTTGAGTGGTAGTAAGAAAAGATATTATGAATGGGATAATACTCATAGCGACATAGAGGTATACGATTCTAACGGCATACATTTGGGTTCCGCTGACCCAGGGACTGGTGTTCTCTACAAAGCGGCTGTAAATGGAAGAAAAATTACAATTTAAGTGCATGGGATGGTAATTATGTCAGATTTAGTTTGTTGTTCTGAGATGAAACAGAATCTTTTGTCTAAAGAAGTTCCTGTTATTTACTTATCAAAGTTCCGTGAATATGGGATTTCAGTTTTAGATGGTGGCTCCTCATTTATTGAGATAAAGTGCTGCCCTTGGTGCGGTAGCACTTTACCAACCAGCCTACGAACTCAATGGTTTGAGAAAATTGCTTCATTAGGTCTGGAGCCAGATTCCTCAAAAATTCCTCTAGAGTACCAAGATGATAAGTGGTGGATCAAAAACTAGATTATCTTTTAGAATCTGACTAGAAATTAAGTGCTGCTGTCTAGGGCAGCAGCACTTAATATTTGATAATTCAAGAGCCATAAATGAATTCATGATTAGCTCATCGGGTACAATGGCAAGTGAACTCTTGGATCATGGTCAAGAAATATGGGTGAATCAAAACGGCGTAAACAGTCTGGAAATGTTCCAAGTAGCAGCGATCGAATAGTACCCTGGCTAGCTTTGACCAAAAAGCAATCTCAAGATTTTGTGATTTGGAGTACTCGTGGTGCATGGTACGGCATTGGTGGCTTGGCACTCCTGTGGCTGACTGTCAGATTTATTGGGCCAGCAGCAGGCTGGTGGACGGCAGAATAACGGGGATCAATACCAGATTTTTTTAAAAAAGAACATTAAAAAATAATTAAGCTATAATGATGGCTGGGTATCACTGAAGGAAAATACCAAATGTTTGGAAGACTAGCTGCACAGCATCGTGAATTAGTAAAAGATTTGATCGTAGATTTAGAGGCTTTATCGATCGCCCTTGAAAATAAGGGCTACATGACTTCTTGGTACACCTGTGGCGATGTACTAGAAAGTGCATCGTTTATGGTCAGCCTTGCTGATGGCCATCAAATTCGATTTTTTGTTTCGGATAGCAGCATCAATTGGACAGAACGCCGCAATGGACGTGAGCTAATGAAGCTCGAAGGTGCCGAAGCGATCAACCAACTGCAAGAACTGGAAAGTCTCCTGAAGTTTCCTGTTCCAGTTTTGGTAGCCTAGTTCGGTATTTGCCGATGCCATTCGGCTACCAAGAATGCTAATGTCGAAATATCAAATTAAATACTTACCTCAGCCCCCTTCATGCAACCTTACACAGCCTCACTCCAAGCGGGATGGCAGCATCAGTTTGTAGAAACTAATAACATTCGTTTGCATTGTGTTACTCAAGGAGAAGGGGAGTTAGTAATTTTACTCCATGGCTTTCCGGAATTTTGGTATTCTTGGCGACACCAGATTCCGGTATTAGCACGCCACTTTAAAGTCGTAGTCCCAGATCTACGCGGCTACAATTATTCTGATAAGCCTGCTAGCGGCTATGACTTAGATACCCTCAGCAGTGATGTGATGGGCTTGATTAAGTCCTTGGGTTACACCAAGGCACATATTGTTGGTCACGATTGGGGCGGGGCGATCGCGTGGCACATTGCCCAGAAGTTTCCCCAGGTGTTGGATAAGTTAGCCATTTTGAATGCTCCCCACCCCCAACAGTTTTTACAAGAGATTGGCACTAACCTCGATCAGTTCCGCCGAAGCTGGTATCTATTCGCCTTCCAGATGCCTGGAATCCCCGAGTGGCTGATTCAACAAAACATCAAAGAATTTGTCCTCAATGTCTTCCGGGGTCAAGCGATCCGTAAAGGAGCTTTCAGCGCCGAAGATAATCAGATATATCAAGAAGCCTTGGCTAAACCTGGTGTCTTGGAAGCGGCATTGAACTACTATCGGAACTTTTTAGCTCCTCAAAACTGGCTGAATAACTTAGGTACTACCCAACGCCTGATTACTTCACCAACTTTGGTACTTTGGGGCGAAGAAGACAGTATGCTCAGCCAAAAGTTGACCAACGGTATGGCGAAGTTAGTCAGCGCACCGTTTCAGTTAAAGCTGATCCCGCAATGTGGCCACTGGATTCAGCAAGAAGTCCCCCAAACAGTGAATCGAGAATTAATTAGCTTTTTTAGAGACAAAATCAGTTTGGAATCGGTATAGTTATCGGTTTTGATCTTTCACCGAGATCCATTAGCTTTTTGGGCTGATGGATTTTTTTGTTTTCGTTGATTTATTTTATCAACGAATCAGAGCATCAGCGACTTTGATCACATCTTGCATTTCGGCAACATCATGGACACGCAAAATATCCGCACCCCGATCGATTGCCACACAACAAGCCGCCGCTGTCCCCCAAGTGCGATCGAGCGGATCGGGCCGATCTAAAATATGACCAATAAAACTCTTGCGAGACACCCCCACTAACAAAGGATATGGAAGCCTATCTCGCAGTTTATTGAGGTTTTTCAATAATTCAATGCTCTGATTAGCAGTCTTGGCGAACCCAATACCGGGATCGATAATAATATTGTGTCGGGCAACGCCACAGTCGATCGCCGCTGCGATCTGTGTTTCTAGAAAATCACCGACTTCAGTTACCAAATCCTGATATTCCGTCAATCCCCGCATAGTTTTGGGGGTGCCGCGCATATGCATCAAGCAAATCGGCACCCCCAACTTTGCCACCACCTGTAACATCCTCGGATCTTGAATTCCGCCAGAAATGTCGTTCACCCAAGTAGCTCCGGCTTCCACCGCCGCTTGAGCGACAGCAGATTTGGTGGTGTCGATCGAAATCGGAATTTCTCCCAACTGCTCCCGAATCCCCACAATTACTGGTATTACCCGATCGAGTTCCTCCTGCAAACCCACCGGAATCGCCCCTGGGCGGGCAGATTCCCCGCCAATATCTAAAATATCTGCGCCAGCTTTTACCAGCCGCAGTGCTTGGGCACAAGCCCGCGCTGCGGTGGCATACCTGCCACCGTCACTAAAACTGTCAGGAGTAACATTCAGTACTCCCATCAGATAGGTGCGGCTTCCCCAAGTAAAATGCGGAATTTGTGGGTGAATCTGTGGCTGGGGGGCGATCGCCCCACTGGTTCCTGCGATAATCGACACGGTTTAACGGTAATTGGTAAATTGTAAAGCTACGGGTAGCTCTTCTTGTTTCAGGCGTTGAATTACGGTTTGCAACTCATCTTTATCCTTCGCCGTAATTCGCACCACATCGCCTTGGATGGAGGCTTGGATTTTTTTGAATTCTTCCCGGATCAGCTTGCTAATTTGCTTGCCAATTTCTTGGGAAATTCCTTTACGCAGAGTGATCTCTTGGCGGATGCGGTTGCCACTGGCCGATTCGATATTGCCATAGTCAAAAATCTTCAGCGCCAAGCCCCGTTTAACCGCTTTGGACTGGATGATGTCATGGACGGCAGTGAGAGTCATTTCACTAGCAGTCTCAACCTTGATCGAAGTTTCACCCAACTCCAGGGTGGTTTTGGTGTCTTTGAGGTCGTAGCGGCTGCTGATGTCGCGGGTAGCCTGATCGATCGCGTTGACTAGCTCTTGGCGATCGAAGTCGCTGACCACATCAAATGAATAACTAGAAGCCATAATATATATCCTCCGAATACTCTATCCTAGGGCACTTTTGATACTGATGATCATTAAGGTGGCAGTGGCAAATGAGCCGACTCCAAACATCAAAGATCGCCCGATCGGAAAGTTAATGATGTAGAAAACTGAGAATAGCAATCTAGCGGCTACAAAAGCAATGGCTAAGTTAGCAGCATAAGCTGAATCTTGCTTGGTGACATAGGCCATCAGGGCAGCGGCAGCAAAGGTAATGAAGGTTTCAAAGGAGTTTTGGTGTGCCCAGTTGGCTCGTTTGGCGTAGTCTGGCAGTTTATCGAAGGTGGAACGGGGAGCACTCATGTCGTAACCGACTTGAAAGCGACCGATGGCCACCAAAAGGTAGGGGAAGTAAATGAGGGCGGCAGCAAAGCCGATCGAACCGAGTAAAACAGCGGGGGTGGGCAGGTTGAGAAAATTCACAGTATTGTTAAAGTGGAGGCTAAATTCTAGTAACCAATAGCTCAGCGCTTCTAAAAGAAGGTCGCTGAAACTAAATGAGCAGCTCTATTCTACCGAACTTTTGTGGCTCTGTGACCTTGGCTGAATAAAATAGGGATACTGGGAAATGACTAAAAATTCTCTCGCAGACAGAAAAAAAAGATATTTTCGGCTCAGCTCACAAATCGCCCAGTTGGATAATGCCCAACTGCTAAATCTATTTAATGGTACTGAGCCAAGTATGGGTTGGGGGATCAATCACACTATTCAGATGGGTGAATTTGCGGTGTTTGTCAAACGGGTGCCAATTACTGATCTGGAATACCATAATTTGCTCTCTACCAAAAACCTTTATGACTTACCAACTTACTATAACTACGGAATGGGTTCGGCGGGCTTTAGCGTATTTCGAGAATTGATGGCTCATATTAAAACGACTCACTGGGTGATGGATGGGGCTATCGATACTTTTCCATTGATGTACCATTACCGCGTTATGCCCTTCTCAGGCTGGCGAGTGGATGTAGATATGTGGCAGCATCAGAACTACGTAAAATACTGGGGCAGCAATACCAATATTGGAAATTATGTATTGGGCAGAACAAAGGCTAGCTATGAATTAGTGTTGTTCTTAGAATATATTCCCCATGTTTTGGCCACTTGGCTCCCAGAGCATCAGGGGCAATGCCGACAACCTTTGGCAGATTTATTTAAAACTATCGATTTTTTACGTAAGCAAGGAATTATTCACTTTGATGCCCATTTTAATAATGTTCTCACTGACGGCGATCGAGCATATTTGACTGATTTTGGCTT
>JAYUSV010000292.1:0-18775 GCA_043755495.1 Synechococcales cyanobacterium | reverse complement strand
TAACTTTATCAACAATCGCTGATATATTTTGGGCTTGTGCTTGCATGACCTTGCCAATATATTGTTCGAGTATGGCTGGGTCGTCAAAGATTGCCGGGTCAAAACCTTCAAATTTTATTTGCGAACCATCAGTACACATTGCCCCCACATTAGACTTAGGATGATTAATGCCAATAACAATAAATCCATGACTGGCAAATTCTAGGGCATAGAAAGTACCTAGATAATTAATTCCACCGAGCCCAGGTGAGAACAAAATAACCGGCAAGCCATCTGGAGAATCGATAGCTTCGCTTGCACCGGAGGTGATCGGCATGGCATCAATCGATGCTGGACTGGTAGTAACTCGCTGTAATAACCAAAAAATCAGCTTGTATAATAAGTTCATTGTAGCTGTATCAGTAAAAACTCTTCCAAGTCGATCAATATAATTACTACTTTTACCAGATTTATCGTTAGTTGGATACCATACTTTAGCAATGATATTAGTCTGAGATTGATCGAATGTATCCCAATTAATGTCCTGAGTTCCAACCTGCCAATTACCTGATGGTTGAGGCAACTCAGTACGAGTAATTAGCACATAAGGTAATGAGAAGATGGCGATCACACTTACACAAACAACAATTAAAATAATCCACATCACCAGCAATTACTCCTAGATTTTGACTGATTTATCGACTGAAATTCGGACGACTTGAACTCTTATGATATATCTGAAATACTGCGATCGAGATAATTTTCAGGCATGAGTTTTAATGATTAACGACAAAAGAAGATCTGTCTACCACTCTTTCTGTACTGTGAAGAGGATTTAATGGCACAAACGCTGCTTTTAATTTATTCTGCATCGTAAATGGGCGACGTACCGGAGAAATTTCGGCAGTTGTTGATGTCACTGTCCAATCATATTTTTGTAGCAGTGTAGAGAGAATGATCTTCATCTCCATATTGGCAAATTCGATTCCCAGACAGCCATGAACACCACCGCCAAAGCCGATTAAAGAAAATGGCTGTTTCTTATCTTCTTCACGAGGTGAGGAAAACCTGTCGGGGTCAAAAAGATCTGGTTCGCGGTAAATTTCTGGTAATCGATGGGTCAGTGAGGGGAAAACCGCTACATACCAACCAGCCGGAATTTGGTAGCCAGCATATTCAATATCTTCAAGCACAGCGCGATTCAAAGAATGAGCTGGTGGATAAAGGCGTTCTCCTTCCTTGAGAACATTGCTCATTTGGGGTAACTGGCGCAAATTTTGTAGCTTCAATGGTTCATTGCCTAGCACTTGCTGCTGTTCATTACGCAATTTTTGCCGCCATTCAGGATGATTCCCTAGCTCAAACATCAGCCAATTCATTAGACTAGAGGTGGTTTCATGGGCGGCAAACAGAAAACCGATCGCCTGATTAATAATTTGAGTTTCGGTGAAATTCTGGCCATCTTCATCCACAATGCTCATTAACAAACCAATGACATCTTTAGATTGATCTATATCGCCCCAGGCAATTCTTTCTTGGATAATCTGACGAATGTAGTCAACTATTTTACGCCGAGCTGCTTGACCTCGGCCATGCAGAGTGAGAGGAACATTCCACTTGACTAAGCCACTCAGACTGGCCATTAAGGTGGTGTAGTAATTAGAGATGCGATCGATCTCTTCGGTCTTGTTACTACCCAAAAAAGTCCTGACCGCAATTGCCAGGGTAAGCTTGCGCATTTCTGCATTGAGATTAATCGTGCCTTGGGTACCCCAGTTAGTGACTGTCTCGGTAACTACGGCTTGAATAGTATCAAAGTAAGAGGCGATCGCCTGATGGTGAAAGATGGGCAAAATCAGCTTGCGGCTGGTACGATGTTCTGCACCATCTTTGAGCAACACTAAATCGTTACTGACGACCGGTTCTAGTGCTCTGTTGCCAATTCGTGAAGATAACTTATCGGCCTGATCTTTTAAGACCAGCCGGTTTGCTTCTGGCCCGACTAAGCAAGCTACTTTGCCATAACCTGCGGCTGGAAAGGACACCTGAAAAACATGGCCGTGTTTTTGGTACTGTTGCAAATAAAATAATTCTTGCTTAATAATGATGTCGATCGTATTTCCGATCAGCGGTAAACTAAAACTACCCGGCATTTTGTCAGCAGATTTTAATTCGGTCATAGCAACTCACTCCAAATTGTGACACTATCAAGCTTATGAGCAAATCCTCATCTTTGTCAAGTGTTGGTGAAACCTCTCCTCTGGAGAATCATCATCTCCGTCGTCAACCCCGGCAAAAGCGTGGGCAACAGCGAGTAGACAAGATTTTGTTAGCTGCGGCGGAAGTTTTTTCTGAAGCAGGTTTTGCGGCGGCGACGATTCAACAAATAGCCGATCGAGCCAGTACTGCGGTTGGTTCTATTTATCAGTTTTTCCCAGATAAGCTCACCATTTTTCGGACTTTGCTCGCAGAACATCTGCAACAAATAGAAGTTTTGGAGGCGACTTTTTTTGCTGCTGAGCTGAATCGTCCGCTGATACAGGTGATCAGCGAATATGTTGATACCTATGCTCTCTACCTTGAGCAACCGCTTTCGCGCTGTATTCTATTGCAAGACTATTTACAGCCGATCGCCGGACTATCAACATTAGTTGATGATATGCCCGATTTACTTGAGAGGTTTTCGTTGTCGGTGAAAAAACATGCTGACCTTTATCGGCAACGCAATCCTAATTTAAGTGCAGCCAAAAGTGAATTACTCTCGGAAGTTGCTCACCATACCTGCAATAGCTTATTTCTGAGCGCTCTCAAAAGTGACGAACAACATCGCCAAGAGCTATACACCGAGATGAAAGACCTTCTTTATGGTTATCTAAATCCACATATTGGTGATCATTTGCTGGTGTTGCCTACTAAAATGATGGTTTGCCCAGGTTGTCAAAGCGATCAAGTAGCCAAGAATGGTCATCATCAAGGTAAGCAGCGTCACCTTTGTCGGGAATGTGGACGACAGTTTATGGGGGGTTATGTCGATCGAGGCTACCCCCCAGAAGTTAGGCAGCAATGCCTCGATTTACATCAGCAAGGACTAAGCTTCCGCGAAATCGAGCGTCAAACTGGGGTGAACCACAACACAGTTATTAACTGGGTAAAAAAAGCTGAAATCAGCGTTCCCAAAGAAACTTGCGATCGGTCTCAGAAATTGCCACATCATTGATGCTAGCAAACCGCTTCATCATCAAACCATTCTCGGCAAACTCCCAGTTTTCGTTGCCATAGGCACGAAACCAGTCACCAGCTTCATTGTGATATTCGTACTCAAAGCGAACCGCAATGCGATTCTCCATAAAGCACCACAGCTCTTTACGTAGCCGGTAATCTAACTCCTGCGACCACTTGCGGGTCAAAAATTCTTTGATGGTGGCGCGGCCAGTAATAAACTCCGATCGATTGCGCCATTCTGAATCTTCGGTATAGGCCAAAGAAACTCGCTCTGGATCACGAGTATTCCAGGCATTCTCAGCCGCCTGGACTTTATCTTTGGCAGTTTCTAACGTAAACGGGGGCAGTGGGGGCTTAGCTTCCATGAGTTTAGTGGTTGATGAATGGTTTAATGATATATCAAATTATTAAATCTACCCAGATCCCCTTAGACTTTAGATGAACTAAAATAACCTTTATTTGCAATTATTTGGCTAGCTAGACGAAATGTTCGATAATTGTTTGTATCAGTGTAAATACGACTTGTTATGGAGAGTAACTTAATGAGTGTCACTATCGCCAAATGGTCGATTCCCGTTCCGGGACGCTACACGATCGAGCAATATCATGCCTTAATTGCTACAGGCATTTTAGCGGATAAAAAAGTAGAATTAATAGCAGGAAACATCGTAGAAATGACTCCAGAAGGAATGCCTCATGCAGTTTACTGTGGCCGCACTGTAGAATATTTGCGCGAATTACTCAGCAACAGAGCCAAAGTGCGTGAAGCTCATCCCATTACCCTGCCAGATGACTCTGAGCCAGAACCAGATGTGGCAATTGTCCGACCACCCGATACTCAGTATTTAGCTCACCATCCTTATCCTAAAGACATATTTTGGCTGATTGAATATGCTGACAGCATTCTAGCCAAAGATATTAACGACAAGCAGCTACTCTATGCACGAGCCGGGATCATTGAATATTGGGTAGTCAATTTAACTGGTGATGAACTGATTGTATTTAGAGGTGCTGGGGACAAAGACTATCAAACAGAAACGAGATTGAACAACGGATCGATCGCCTCTTTAGCTTTTCCTGATATTGACATCGAAGTTAAAAAATTATTTAGTTTTTAGGCAATGACCATTCAACAACCGCTCAAGCTACCCTTTCTCGAATTTCTGGGCTGGCAGATCGCTGATGTCTATAGTTTGAGCCAGCTAGACATGCTAGCCAATTATGAACGTGGTTGGCGTTATCGAAATCTAATTAATCCTTCTGTCAGTGAACTGGATTTTATTAAGCAGCTTGTTTTTATCCATCAGTCTTGGCTCTCCAACGAATTTATGCAATTCCAAATTGGTCATCATCAGCGAATCTATCGAGTCTTGGAAAATCTCAACCATGAGTTTCTGAGTGACTGTCACGCTTACTTTGGTGGTGGAACCTTGCTGGCACTGGATTTTGGAGAATATCGTACCAGCAATGATATTGATTTCATTTGTGCAGTGGGAGTAGACTATCGACAGTTGCGAAATACCATTGGTAATCAAAGCCCTCAAATGCTTTTGCAGCCTGATTCTGGATTAGAGATCGATCGATTCACCACTGACCAATACGGCATCAGAATGTCAATTATTGTTGATGGCATACCCATTAAAACTGAAATTATCGCCGAAGCCCGCTTTACCCTTGATGAACCACGGAAACCAAGCTGGTCGCCAGTGGATTGCCTAAGCATTACAGATTGCTTTACCAGTAAGCTTTTAGCTAATGCCGACCGCTATCCAGACCCCAGCGTTCATGCTCGTGATCTGATTGATTTGGCTTTTTTGCGAAACCAGCAAACTATACCAGCCTTGGCGATCGACAAAGCCGAAGCTGCTTACAATGTCATGACTCCATTGCGATCGGCTTTAATCAGATTCCAGGTAGATGCTGATTTGAGATCTCGCTGTTATGAAAACTTGCTAATCAACCAATCTTTTCAAGCTCAAATCATTGATGGTGTTGATTTGCTGGCGATCGATTTAGGTCTAGCAAAAACCACGAGAACTATCAGTGAATCTGGCGATGAGATTTTTCCATTTCTTTAGATTTAATGGTGAGCAAGATTGATCGCAGATAATTTACATTTTGCGGTTCACCACCATAGCGCCAAGCCACATAAGCCAAGACGATCGGCTCCACTACAATCCCGATCGAACCATCCAAACCATGCCAATGCTCGATCGGAGTTTCGTGTATCTGGCGCACCGGTAAATCCCGGCGCTGCAACAAGCCCAACATTTGCTGATAAACCTGCTCCATTGGTGGCTGACTTCTTAACCAGCGCCCATAGCGCCAGCGTCGCCAAGACCGGAACAACATCCAACCACCAAAAGATAGCATCACTACACCCGTCAAGCCGCAAATGGCACCAAACCAGCCCTGAGTACAGAAAACCCAGATCGTAATCAACAGCGACAAAATGCCCCCGATCGCCCAAGCTAACCAAGCCGTCACCGGCACCGGCAACAAACCCGCCACCCAATTCCAAAGCTGCTTCACCACCCCAAATACCTGACTATCTTTTACACTCGGTGGCAATAATGGATGTTCGGGAATGGGGTCAAAGGCAAACCAGCCTTGCTTAGGAAAATACACCTCAGTCAAAGCATGAGCATCAGTATTTTTAACTTCATACATGCCTGTAAATGGATTGAAATAACCCGGATCGAAACCCACTGCTAATCTGGCTGGAATTCCGATCGATCTCAGCATTAAAGTATGAACAGTCGCAAAATGATCTGGATATCCCCCCGCCACACATTCTTCTTTTACGCCTTTCGACTCGCTCTGACAACGAAACAAAAACCAGTCAGCCAAATCAGCATTAGCAGGTAGTTGCGGCAAGTTTACTAAATCTTGGGGAATTTGATAATTTTGCTTCAGATGCTGAGCTAAATATAGCGCTTTATCATAGTTATTATCTAAGGGGGTTGTCTCGCGGCTCACCTGTGACAGAGTATAGTCGGCTACTAGCTTTTCTGTAAAAGGACGCAACTTGGCCTTTAAAGCCTCGGGGATTTGTAAATAGTCGGCTAAATCTTTGCGGATACTGCTGATTTTATAGTTTTCTCCGGCCTTAGTCAAGGCCGCCGAATCTCGCTCGGGCACCTGAGAAATTACCGTGTAGGTAAAATTGGGCACCAAACTGCCCGGAGCGCGCAGACTACCTTCTCGATCAACCGCCATCTCGGGAGTGGGAAAATACAATTCATCGGGAGTAGTCAACGCGGGTAATAAATTGGGTAACTCGGCAACGGTGGTATAGCTTTGTACAATCCGCCGCGACTTGGGATAAGTCGGATTCGGCAAACTAAACTTATTCGACCAGCTCGGACGCTGTACCTTTTTGGCCTCATCATTTTTAGAGACCACCCAGCCTTGACCCGTATAGCGATCGAACCCCAAAACCCGCCAAAAACCTGGAGATTGAGATCTTACCCTCATCACCAATTTGGGCTTCAGCACCCCGCGCATATTTTGATTCATGCTTTGATTAAAACCATAGTAGTTACTATCATCAAAAGCGTCTAGATCTTCTTTGGTTTCACCGCTACCTTGGCTACTGCTGCCCCCTTGGCCTGCTTGGCCACTTTTCACCCGACTTTGATAACCCGGATTCACAATTTTGCTGGCATCAAAAGTAGAACTGGTGGGTAGCGAGCCACTCATCGGCATACTCTGTACCTGATAACTGGGTAAACGGGGCATGACGGCAAATACTACCAAGCCCAAAACGATCGCAGTTGCTAATAGCTTACTCAAACTCTTCACCGGCAAGGCCGCTGCTTGGCCTTGAAAAGTTTCTCGCTGGATCTCTAATACTGGTAACTTGATACGCGATCGATAGTCCAAAACCATCACCGGCAGCGCTAGCGCCAAAAATACCAACAGCATCGGGGCAAAAGCCATAGTTTGCCCGATCGTCGCTGCTACCGAAATTAAAATGACCCCGATAATAATCGAATAGCCCAAATCTTTGCGGCGGGGCATATCGAAAGTATGGATGGCCTGTACCTGTACCAGCAACTCAGCCAGTACCATGCGAGTATCGTTTAAGTTGCCGAACAAGTTTTGAAAGAAATAAAACAATGCAGCCAGCAAAGCAGCAGCCAAAGCAAATTTTATCCCTACCTGTGGCCGCTGACGCTGTCGCCAGCTCCAGGTTGCCCCGATTAAACTGAGAGGCACCGCCCAGATGCTCATTTGGGTATCGGCGGCCACATCGGTGGCCATAATCCCGATCGATACCATCGACTGAATCAACACGCGCAGCAGCAGCGAGTTTTCAGGATCGACTATTGGACGAGCAGAAAATAGTCGATTGGCTGTCATTTGTAAGGTTTTAAAAAGCTGGAGGTGGCGCTTCCCTATTGTTCCCAGTTAAAGCCTGATCTGTTTCATCTGTAGTTTCTGGCATGGATATTTTTTGAGCAGCCAAATCACCACTGGGTTCGTTGCTGTAGTCGGTCACTTCTGTTTCCCAGGGAAAAAGAGGGGGTTCTTGATCAACTTCGGTTGTCGATCGTTTCTTCATTAAAAAATACACGCGCTTATTTACCATTGCTATTTACCTCCATGCAGCCAAAACTACGCAGCGACCTACAGACCACAGTTTGCTGATTTAATTCAAAACTGCCATCACATTAATCGCTTTGTGACATCCCCACAAGGTTAGTATTGAGGAGATTATCAGCTCGTTGCACCGAAGACACTGTTCTGTATGGAATATTCCAAGTTCCGAACAAGCGATCCGGTATGATTGGGAATCCGGAAACATCGCGCTAAAATGGGTGTTTTCAGCAATTTGGCTCATGACTCTTACTCAACAAATTCAAAACTTGGTCGAAGCTGCCCCTGCTGATCTACAAACATCAATTGCAGCGTTGTCTCCAGCTCTAGAACAGGCAGCGATCGACCTCAAACACTTGCAATACTGCATCGGAGTCAGCACCACTGGCCAATGGATTGCCACCACTCTGCAAAACCGCCAGTCTCAGCAAGAAATTAAAGTGGTCTATTGTTTCGCTAAAGTTGCCGACCTACAGGTCTTTTACCAAGAAGCCCTTGCTTCAGCAGAGCTGCCGGTGATTGATCTGTTGTTTCAGTTGACGGCGTTGGATGAAGTCGATCGGCTGGTTTTCTTTGATAGTGCTGATTCCAGTCGGGGAAAAAATATTAGCAAACTAGATTTACAGCGGTTGATCGAACAGCAGCTAAAATCGGCAACGACCATACCACCAGATCACTTCTGTTAATTTCTCTGGTCGTAATGTATAGATTTGTGCGAACTAACTTATCGAAACATTGCGAAAGATTTATATATAGAAGCATCAAAATTAATATATTAAGTACCACCACTCCCGGATTCCTTTTGTCAGCATCAGCCCAAAAGTCCATTCCGTCTAGCTGCTGGCTAAATATTCTCTAAGAAAATACGGCTTTAAGATTATGAGCAACTTCACAAAATATCGGATGGTCTGCACACTCTCTTTTAGCGATATCTACGGCCAGATCGTAGTGTGGTTGATGGTGATTTTCTTGAGCTTGGCCTCAGCACTATCTCTGTGGAGTAGCGCCCGCCAAATATATGCCATGGCCACAGTTGGTTTAATTTTGGTGCTATCGCTACCGTTCTTGCTATTTGCTTTTGTGACAACCCTCCTCAATCATCTAGAATTCTTGCCACTAGAAGACACTGAAACTACTCGCACCACTTCTCGCACTCTATCTGGAACTGCTAGTCGCTAAAATTCTGAATGAAGCAAAAAGTGACCCAAATATTTGGGTCACTTTTTGCGAGCAAATAATACTAAATATTAGCGATTGGCCAGCTCTCTTCCCGCTGATAAGTGTTCATATCAGTGAACTTGCGCAGCTCTACCCGAGAAAAAGATAGCTCGGGGGCAGCTTCGATCCACTGGAGATTAAGATCTTGTAAAGTGTGGCAGAAAGCCTGCTGATCGAACTCTTGCTGCACGTTGCCAAAGTAAGCAATGGTAATGTGGGCTGTGAAGTGATACTGCTGCTCTACCCCTAAATCCATCAAACCTGGGTTTTGATAGACCGATCGACGGAAAGCCAGCACTCGATCGTAGCTTTCTTCGTTAGCGGGCACAAAGCTCACTGAGATCGCTCGGGGGCGGATCATCAAGCCCATTACCTGCCAAGTCACTGGCTCACTACTAGTAGCCTGATACACGCTCATTCCAGCAGCAATTTGCTGACAAAGATTTCCCTCAAAGGTGGGATCTTGGTCGGCTAACGCATGATAAGAATTATCCCAAACCAAATCGGCCACCGTCATGTGGAAACTATCAGGCAATACTAAAGCCACTAAATCGGGAGCTACTTGCTTCACGATTTGCTGCTGGCATTGCTGCAAATTTTCATAGAGGCTGCGATTAACAGCATCTTCATTGGCCGTAGGCGTAATAATTGAGTATCCCGGAAAACCTACTGGCACTCGCTGCTGTCCTTGCAACTCAAACTTCGGCGATTCTTGCAAAGTATTGACCTGGGTGGCATAGGTGTCGGGCAATGTCAGTTTTGCCACTCGATTGAGGTAGCTATGGTAATTATCATCCATGTTCGATCGACTCCTTGGCTGTTACAGATGGCAACAAAATTATGATTTGTTCTGAGATTACTTCGTGCCCATACTCACGATATCGGATTGGGGGACTAGATTTTCGTTGATTTTTCTTTATATTTACTGATTTGTCAGCACTTTTCACTCAACCTGCCGTTCGGCTACTCAGTTTGCGTGGCATAATAGCCAGAACACACCTTAAAGCGAGTCGCGTCGTGCCTTTACTCACCACTGGTAAAACTTTCTGTCAAGACTTAGAAAAGCATGGTTCTTTGGGCGTTTACGCTCCCCTCGAAGGGGGCTATGAAGGTCGCTATCAGCGGCGATTACGCACTAAAGGATATCAGAGCGTGCGTTTATTGGCCAGAGGTCTGGGTGATTTGTCTTCTTACCTCACAGCCATACATGGAGTTCGCCCAGCCCACCTGGGCAAAAAAGACATTCGGATACAGTATGTACTGCCGGTAATTCAGACCCACCTAGATACCTTACCTAAAGGCTCTTGTGGCTTGGTACTATGGTTAGTAGATGGACATATTTTGACCGGGGAAGAGTTGACCTATTTAGCGAGCCTGCCGCTGTTGATACCCGAAGTCAAGGTAATTGTGGAACTGGGCGGCGAACGCTATTTCCGCTGGACAAAACTAACTCCTGAACTAGTTTATGCCTAGAGTAATGCAAGCCAAACAACAAATATCCGCTGTGATTTTTGACATGGATGGTGTGCTGGCCGATACGATCGACCTGCACTACCAATCTTGGCAGCGCGTAGCCGATGAATGGCATATTCCTTTTAACAAGGAAGACTACTCCCAAATTTTGGGTATGAAGCGAGAAGAAAGTGTCGATTACTTGCTGCGGAATCACACAGTAGATGCAGGCACTCGCCTAGAGATGCTGCGCCGAAAAAACGACTATTACTTGGAACTAGTCGAAACTCTGAACTCCGACAAGTTACTGCCTGGAGTTCAAGACCTATTAACTGAATTGCAAGCGGCACAGATGCGGATTGCCCTGGGTTCTTCTAGCAAAAATGCCGAGTTGGTATTACAAAAGCTCGGTATTGATAATTTGTTTGAAGTAATTGCTGACGGCAACAGCGTGCCCAACTCCAAGCCTTCTCCTGAAGTGTTTCAGAAGGCTGCGGAGTTGTTGGGCTTACCCGCGGCGGAGTGCTTAGTGATTGAAGATGCGGCTGCCGGGGTGGAAGCCGCTAAGGCCGCAGGCATGATTGTGTTGGGGGTTGGCCCCACCGATCGATTGAATCGAGCAGATTTGGTTTTGGATAGCTTAGCCGACTGCTCTTGGTCTGCATTAGTGCATCAGTTAGGGCTTTCTTCTTCTCCAGCCGAGTAGCTGGGACTGTCGTTATATAAGGCATCTAGCCGACTGCGCGCGTCATCCACATCGATTGACTTCATTACCAACAGTGGTTCATTAGTGATCCGACCGTTGCCATCCAGCATTTCTGGATGAACTGGCTGGCCATTCTTGGGTACATAAGGGCGCTGGGCTTCGATGCCAAAATGCACTAGGCTGCGAATTAAGTTACTAATGGCCAAAAAAGCCAAGATCGTAAAAGCAATTAAATATATGGTTTGTAACATATTGGCCTGAAAGATAAAGGCTAGCAAAGAATCCTATTGAGGATAGCGATCCGAAGAAGGAAATTGCCGAAAGCGAGTAGATACCTGCCAGCATTCTCCCACCAACTTGTGCCATGTAAGCATGGTACTCGGTTCAATCCCTACTTGACCATCAGTGGCATTGAACAACATTTGAGCCGCCCGCACTTCTTGTTGGGCATTTCTTACCCGTGCTAGCAGGTCTTTTTGGTCAGAAACAGTCAGGAAGCCCATGTTTTCGGTTTCTAGCAGCTGGATCGATCGATCGAACCAGTGGGCAAAATCTGCTAAAAGGGGTTGCAGAATGGTTTTGAGCAAGCTCTGCTCCGATGGCTCAAAGGAGGGTTGTGGAGAAATCATGGATTATGTAGATAAGTAACTTTTATTAATCCCTCAATTCTAACCCGGTTTTACAATTCTTTACTTTTACTTGAGCAAGGATTAATAATTGATGGTTTTTACCAGGAACAGCGGCTTTAGAGCAATGTTTGCCAGGACTGCCAAGTTTTCATCAAAAACGCCAAAGGCGCTAAGATAATGGTTGGATTTACGTCATTGCGGGAATATCGACATCATGTCTACTGAGGATCGGCTACAGGAAGTAGTAGAAGAAATTTATCTCCCCAAAACCAATGAGTCGGAGAGCCTAAAGAAAATTCGGCATACCACCTCTCATGTCATGGCTATGGCTGTGCAAAAGCTGTTTCCTAAAGCCCAGGTGACGATCGGCCCTTGGATTGACAATGGTTTTTACTACGATTTTGATGTAGCAGCAGCTTTTACCGATCAAGATCTGAAGGCGATCAAAAAAGAAATGATCAAGATCATCAATCAAAAGCTACCGGTAACCAGGGAAGAAGTGACCCGGGCAGAAGCAGAGCAAAGAATTCAGGCCATCAATGAGCCATACAAGCTCGAAATCTTGGGGGATATTAAGACCGAACCCATTACTATTTATCACCTGGGCGATAAATGGTGGGATTTGTGTGCCGGGCCACACGTTGAAAATACAGGAGATTTAGATCCAAAGTCGATCGAGCTAGAAAGTGTCGCGGGTGCCTATTGGCGCGGCGATGAGAAGCGGGCACAGCTCCAGCGCATTTACGGTACGGCCTGGGAAAATCCGGCACAGTTGGCAGAATACAAACGCCGCAAAGAAGAAGCTTTAAAGCGCGATCACCGCAAGTTGGGTAAAGAGCTAGGGCTGTTTATTTTCTCCGATTCTGTAGGTGCGGGATTCCCGTTGTGGACTCCGAAGGGGACTGTGTTGCGATCGACCCTAGAAGATTTCCTCAAAAAAGAACAGATGAAGCGGGGCTATCAACAGGTCGTTACTCCCCACGTTGCCAAAGTAGATCTGTTCAAGATCTCTGGACATTGGCAGAAATATAAAGAAGACATGTTTCCACTGATGCGGGAAACCGAGGATGTGGATCTGGGGACTAAATCTGAGGCTGAGATTCGATCGCTGGCTCAAGGTCGGGCGATTCCAATCAATGCGGAAGACGGCACGGCTAAAAGTACTGCTGAGTTGCTAGCAGAAGTGCGGGAGCAAGGCTTTGTGATGAAGCCAATGAACTGCCCTTTCCATATCCAGATCTATAAGGGTGAGCTGCGCTCTTATCGAGAGCTACCCATGCGTTTGGCCGAGTTCGGCACAGTGTATCGCTACGAGCAGTCTGGTGAACTGGGCGGCTTGACTCGGGTGCGGGGCTTTACGGTGGATGATTCTCATCTATTTGTGACACCCGATCAGCTTGATGCGGAGTTTTTGAAAGTCGTAGACTTGATTTTGACAGTGTTCAAAGCTCTGAACCTGCAAAAATTTCGTGCTCGCCTCAGCTTCCGTGATCCAGAACTGAAAGATAAATACATCGGCTCTGATGAAGCCTGGGAAAAAGCCCAAGGTGCCATCCGCCGCGCGGTAGAAAAGTTGGACATTGACCACTTTGAAGGCATTGGCGAAGCGGCTTTTTATGGTCCTAAGCTAGATTTTATCTTTCAAGATGTGCTGGAAAGAGAATGGCAGCTAGGAACAGTTCAAGTGGACTACAACTTACCTGAGCGCTTTGATTTAGAATATGTCTCGGAAGATGGCACTCGCCAGCGACCAGTGATGATTCACCGGGCACCTTTTGGTTCGTTAGAAAGATTGATTGGCATTTTAATCGAAGAATATGCTGGTGATTTTCCGATTTGGCTTGCACCGGTACAAATTCGCTTGGTGCCAGTGGCTCCAGATTTCTTGGAGTATGCTCGGACTGTGACCGATCAATTACTAATGGCCGGAATTCGTGCCGAGCTAGATACTAGCAACGATCGGCTAGGCAAAATGATCCGCAATGTAGAAAAAGCCAAGGTGCCGGTAGTGGGTATTGTGGGTGCCAACGAAATGGAAGCCCAAACTATGAGTGTGCGCACCCGCGCTGGTGGTGAACTGGGTGCGATGCCGGTGGATGCGGTGGTCGATCGACTCGTGGCTGCGATTAATAACTATGGTGGCTTCTAATGACTGGACAACTACAACCACCAACCGACTGGATGGAAATCGGCCTGATTGTCGCGCCGCAAGGCTTAAAGGGCGAGATGCGGGTTTATCCCCATAGCGATTTCCCGGAGCGCTTTGAGGAACCCGGTGAGCGCTGGCTTTATAGTGAGGGTGTGGCGGCTCCTCAGTCGGTACAGCTACAGCGGGGCTACTATATTCCGGGCAAAGATCTCTATGTGATTAAGTTAGCAAATGTAGAAAATCGCAACCAGGCGGAAGCTTTGCGGGGCAAAATGTTGGTGGTGCCTACTACCGATCGACTGGAACTAGATGAGGGCGAATACCATGTGCTGGACTTAATCGGTCTGCGGGTATTTTTGCAGGAAACTGGCGTAGAGATTGGGGTGGTAGTGGATATGATGAAAACTGGCAATGATTTGCTGGTGATCAAAACGGGTGATAAGGAGGTGATGGTGCCTTTTGTGTCTGATATTGTACCGGTGGTGAATATGGTCGATCGGCGCATCGAAATCACCCCTCCGGCTGGACTATTATCACTTAACGATTAGTGGGTAACCTAGTCTTGGTTTTGATACCACCACCAAGTAGCCATCGGTAGCACGGTAGCCGCAATCAGCAGCACAATCACGATCGTCGTGAAGCTAAAACGATTGGCATTAGTTTCTTCAGCAGTAAGGTAAGTGCTACCAGCAACGGCTTCTTCCTTAATTACTGGTGGCCCTGGGTCAGGTTGACCAGTGATGACCGCCGACACCCGATCGACCGCATCTGAAAAAGATTGGTTGTACTTATTACCAGTGCGCAAAGGTACTAGCATGGTTTCGGTGGTAATACTGGTGGCGATTGCATCACTCATCACTTCCTTAACTCCCGCACCAGTGGCTACTCCAGTAGTATTGGTGAGATCATCAAGCAAAATGAGCATCTGATTTTTTTGCGCTTCCTCAGTCGGAAACCACTTCTGAAAAATCTTGGTGGTAAAAGTCTGAGCGTTGTCTCCGTAGTCGAAGCGATGGATGGTCACAAACCGAATTTCTTTGCCGGTATCTGCCGCCAGCTTCTCCATGGCACTGTTGATCTTGGCTTTGGTAGACACGCTAAGTACTCCGGCCTTATCGATCGACCAAGTAGGCACTCCCTGAGAAATGGTAGGAATTTCGTACAGAGCAGTGGCTGCTGCTGGTAGCAAGCAGACTTGCCAAGCTATTAATGCTACAACGCATAGTAAGCAAAGCTTTTGGCAAAATAACCGAATTTGATTCATAAGTATAAAGAATAAAAACTGGAAAAGAATCTTTCCTTAAAATACAACAGAATTAGGGAGTATATCAGAAGCTTTGCCCAGACTAGGCAAAATCATGATGGACGCAGGACTCAGCAGAATGGTTTAATGAGTGCTGAATGTTCGATCAAAAAATTATTCAAGAGGTTTTTATTATGGCTTTACTTATATACGTTGGTTTTTTGGGTGCGATGGCCGTTGCCGCTGTTGCGATGTTCTTTGTCTTACGCTCTGCCAAAGTCATCTAATTTCTACCCTTGAGAGTCGCCGCTCAACGGCGACTCTGCTTTTACCTTGTTCACCTTTGTTTTTATCGCAATGAAATCTTATCTCGCTGCCGCCATTCAGATGACTAGCTCGCCAAACCTGGAACAGAACTTGGCGCAGGCCGAAGAACTGATCGATTTAGCTGTGAGGCGCGGTGCCGAGTTAGTAGCTTTGCCAGAAAATTTTGCTTTTTTGGGTCAAGAAGGAGCCAAAATTGCTCAGGCTAGCCAGATTGCTACTGCTACCGAAAAATTCTTGAAAACTGCGGCTCAAAAGTTTCAAATTACTTTGCTGGGTGGTGGTTTTCCGGCACCTGCCGGAGAAAACCAGGTTTACAATACGGCTTTACTGATTGCTCCAGATGGCCGGGAGCTGTCTCGATATCAAAAAGTCCATTTATTTGATGTAGATTTGCCTGATGGTAATACCTATTTGGAATCTAAAACGGTGAAAGCTGGCACAGAGCTGCCAGAGGTTTATAAGTCAGAGGAATTGGGGAATTTGGGTCTGTCGGTTTGCTATGATGTGCGCTTTCCAGAACTATATCGGCATCTTTCTAAGCAGGGGGCTAATGTGTTATTTGTACCTGCGGCTTTTACGGCTTATACCGGTAAAGATCATTGGCAGGTGTTGTTACAGGCAAGAGCGATCGAGAACACTTGCTATGTCTTAGCTCCTGCTCAAACTGGCAACCATTATGCCATGCGCTATACCCACGGTCACGCTATGATTGTTGACCCTTGGGGGGTGGTGTTGGCTGATGCTGGTGATGCTCCTGGAGTGGCGGTGGCGGAGATTTCGCCGAATAGATTAGAGCAGGTGCGTCGCCAGATGCCTTCGTTGCAACATCGAATGTTTGGTTGATGAGGTCAAGACCCATTTGGTAGTAATCACAATATGAGTGATCAGTGGGGTTAAGACTGAAACTGACTGAGAGTATTTACAAAATCGTTAATGCCCTGAAACTGACGATAAACCGAAGCAAAACGAATATAGGCAACTTCATTAAGTGGTTTGAGCTGCTCTAATACTAAATCGCCAATTTCGGTGGTGGTAACTTCCCGGCGAGTGCGGGATTGGAGCTGAGCTTCAATTTCATCTACTATTCGCTCTAGGGTGTCAGCCGCAAGACCGGTTTTTTGGCAGGCATGTACCATCCCGCGCAACAGCTTCGATCGATCGAAGTATTCCCGCTCTTCATTGCGCTTAATTACCGTAACGGGTACAAATTCTAGGCGCTCATAAGTAGTAAAGCGGTGTTTGCACTTGAGACATTCCCGGCGACGACGAATGCTTTGGCCGCTTTCTGTCGATCGAGATTCTAAGACGCGGCTGTCGATAAATTGGCAGTAGGGACATTCCATGGAAAGAGGCGGGCGACAGTTATGGCAATCTTCCCATAGATTATCCCTTCAGAGTAAAATACTTCACCTAAACTCCAAAAGAAATGAGCCAAGAAGGGTTCTCGGCTCATTTCTTTTGGAGAAGTTTCAATAGTTTAGGTAATTAGTAAAGAGTAGGGATATCTAACGCTGTAAACCGCAGGCCGAACAGAGATTACTAGTGATTTTGACTTGGCTGACATCCTCAACGAAGGTAGGAGTAAGGCCATCTGGTTGCTTTGCTCGGGTGATGCGTGGAACCTAAAACTTGGCTGACACCTGGTTTCGGTTCGGGGGGTGAAAACCAGTTTTCTTTGCTGGCTGGTGTCTGTATTTAGAATAACACCACAAAATATCTGGACACCGATTGTTTACAAAGCTTGAATATCAACTCGGTAAAGAATTTTAAACTCACAAACAGCTCTGGAGAGCGATCGCCGCTGCGGCTGCTGTGGCGTAGCGATCGCCTGCTCGATCGGCAGATATTTTGTGAATTACAGCAGCCAACTTCGGCGTAATTGTGGGCAAATTCTTTACCGAAAACTCATAGCCTGTGGCGGTAAGTGTCAAATACTTACTGGGGTTTTCGCCAGTCACCAAAAATAAAATAGTTGGTCCCAACGCATAAAGATCAGACTGGGTAACTGGCTTGCCCTGATTTTGCTCGGGAGCCATATAATCTGGGGCACCAATGCGGGTGCTTCCGGCCGTGCCGCTTTCTTTCACCGCTCCAAAGTCAATCAAAAAAATCTGCTGCCCCACGTTGCTAATCAATAAATTGGCTGGCTTCACATCTCGATGAATTAGTGGTGGTTGCTGACTGTGAATATAAGTCAAAATTTCACAGAGTTGCAGCATCCATTCGATCGCCTGCTGGAGAGTAACTGGCCCTTTGCGGAGAATATAGCGCTCCAAGTCTTGGCCATGCACCAAATCCATCGCCAAATAGCGCTTGCCCGCCTCGGCAAAAAAACCTTGATAGCGCGGAATCCCCACATGATGCAAAGTGCTCAAAATCTTTGCTTCCCGTTCAAATAGTTCTTGAGCTTTGACATTGTTGGCCACCTCGGCGTTCATTTCTTTTAGCACCAGCATTTTCTGCTGATGCCAAGCTAAATAGGTGCTACCCATCCCACCTTGACCCAAAGGCTTAAGTATTTGGTATTCCCGGATGTTTTTGACTACTGAAATCGGCTGTCCACAGTGCATACAAAACAGTCGATCGGGCGTATTACCCTGATGCTGACAGTTAATCGCCCCCACCGCTTCAAACCGCAACATCGGACCACCAGTTCCGAATTGCAGAACATTGCCATTTACCAAAACTGCTCGATCGACCTTCTGGCCATTCACAAAAGTACCGTTGGTGCCGTGGCTAGTAAGGTGCCATTGACTGTTTGCCTGCAGATCAGCATGAAAACGCGAGACTAACGGATCATCAATCACCACCTGATTTTCTGGGTCGCGTCCAATCCGAATATGGCTAGATTGGTCGAACTGCCAATTCTTGATGAAGTTTTTACCAGTAGCATCAAACAGAGAAAGAATTAACATTGCGCTAGGTCACTTATTATTGGTTCACTTCCCAACCTGAATGCGTACCGCGATCGCCGTAATGTTGTCGTGGCCATTATAGCCATTGGCAAACTCCACAAGCTGCTTCACTCCTTGTTGGAGGGAAATTTGTCGATTCACCAGAGGCCGCAGCAGCGCTTCGCCATTTTCTTCGACTAAATCTCGATCGGTCAAACCATCAGAAGCAATCAAAATCAGGGTGTCTTCCCGCAGGCTAAATATTTGCACATCCGGCGAAATAGCCGTTTGATCACGGGGCCCGATCGCCTGGGTGAGCTGATAAGCATCGGGACGACCATAGGCAATTTCTGG